>NZ_JACARK010000948.1:0-4383 GCF_013386655.1 Pseudomonas sp. K5002
TGATCGGCCTGCTGCCCACCTACGCCGCCATCGGCGTGGCGGCGCCGATTCTGTTGTCGTTGATTCGCTGCGCCCAGGGTTTTTCCGCCGGGGGCGAATACGCCGGGGCCTGTGCCTATTTGATGGAGCACGCGCCCAGTGACAAGCGCGCCTGGTATGGCAGTTTTGTGCCGGTGTCGACGTTTTCTGCGTTCGCTGCGGCGGCCGTGGTGGCGTACGCCCTGGAGGCTTCGCTGTCCGCCGAGGCAATGGGCAGTTGGGGCTGGCGCTTGCCGTTCCTGATCGCTGCGCCGCTGGGGCTGGTGGGGCTTTACCTGCGCTGGAAGCTGGATGAGACGCCGGCCTTCCAGGCGGTGAAGCAGGAGCACGCGGTAGCGCACTCTCCCCTCAAGGAAACCTTGCGCAACCATGGTGCGGCGATCTGTTGCCTGGGCGCTTTTGTGTCGCTCACGGCGTTGTCGTTCTATATGTTCACCACTTACTTCGCGACGTATCTGCAGGTGGCGGGTGGCTTGAGTCGGGCGGTGGCGTTGCTGGTGTCGCTGATTGCGCTGATTTTCGCGGCGGCGATCTGCCCGCTGGCGGGGTTGTATTCGGATCGGGTGGGGCGTCGGGTCACGGTGATGACGGCGTGTGTGTTGTTGATTGTGGTGGTGTACCCGTCGTTCCTGATGGCCAGTTCCGGGTCGTTCGCGGCATCGGTGGTAGGGGTGATGTTGCTGGCGGTGGGCGCGGTGCTGTGTGGGGTGGTGACGGCGGCGTTGTTGTCGGAGACCTTTCCGACACGCACGCGGTATACGGCTTCGGCGATTACCTACAACATGGCGTACACGATCTTTGGCGGTACGGCGCCGTTGGTGGCGACGTGGTTGATCAGTACCACGGGCAGCAACCTGTCGCCGGCGTTTTATCTGATTGCGGTGGCGGTGCTGGCGTTGGCGGGCGGGTTGGCGTTGCCGGAGACGTCGCGGATTTCGCTGCATGAGGTGGGCGTGGAGGAAAAAGGCGCAGCGCCGGTGTTGTCGCGTTAAAGTCAGCGGGTGTTCAAAAGTGCCGGAGACCCGAGCGATGCGTATTACCTGCCTGCATACCGCCGAGAGCAACATTGCCGTGTTTGACGCTGCCGCAGCAGCGCTGGGGATCAGGTCACGGGTTTTGCACCATGCAGTCCGGGCCGATCTTCTGGCAGCGGTTGAATGCGCGGGTAAGCTGACCGCAGGCATAGCCGAGGAAACGCAGCTGGCGCTGGTTGCCCTGGCTCAGCACTGCGATGCAGTGGTGCTCACCTGTTCGACCCTGGGCCCGGTGGTTGAACTTGCCGGTACTCACACCCCGGTGCCGATTTTGCGGGCAGATGAAGCGCTGGCATTCGCGGCGGTTCAAGCTGGCGGGAAGGTGGTGGTGTTGTGCGCTGTCGAAACCACACTCGAGCCGACTGCTCGCTTGTTTTACCAGATGGCCCAGCACACCGGGGCGTCGGTGGAGGTGCAACTGGTTCCGGGGGCATGGGCGATGTTCAAGGCGGGCGACCTGCACGGCTATCTCGCGACCATCGCCAAGGCTGCGGGCCGTGCCTATATGGACGGCGCGTCTATCGTGGCACTGGGGCAAGCGTCCATGAGCGGCGCCGCTTCGCTTGTAACGACGGGCCCTGCTCCACTCACCAGTGCATCGACGGGGCTGCGGGCAGCGCTGAGTCGTGCCGAACGCGGGTATGATCCAGGCTAACCCGGCCCGACTGGACCCACGCTGATGCCCGCCTTCCACACCCGGCCTACTCCCGCACCACTCCTCAAGCCCGGCGAAACCGTGGTGCTGTTCGACGGTGTGTGCAAGCTGTGCAACGGCTGGGCAAGGTTCCTGATTCGCCATGACCACGACCGGCGTGTGCGGTTGGCGGCCGTTCAGTCGCCCGAAGGTCAGGCGCTACTGGCCTGGGCCGGGTTGCCGCTGGATCAGTTCGACACCCTCGCCGTGATCCGCGACAGGCATTACTGGGAGCGTTCGGAGGCGGTGTTCGAAATCATTGCGCAACTGCCTGCCCGCTGGCGCCCATTGCTGGTGCTGCGCGCCATCCCGCGCTTCCTTCGGGATTGGGCTTATGATCGCATCGCGCGTAATCGCTATCGGCTCTTCGGGAAATACGACACCTGCCTGTTGCCGGATCCGGATCATGCGCGGCGTTTTTTGAAGGGGCCGCCATGAACACTTGAGTTTGGCTTACTCACCTGGGCAGGCGTGGAGGATAGGTAAAGCACTCACTCCCCGCGTCCAGTGTCGTAGCGTTTGGAATAGGAAGCCCCCATCAGATAGAAGCACCCACCCGCCACGATAAACGCCGCGAGCATATAGAACATGAAATGCGCCGACTGCGTTGCCAGGGCAAACCCGCACAGCACCGGCCCCAGCGCACCGCCGAGGCTGGACAGGTTTTGCGCGCCGTAATACATGCCGCGCAGGTGCTCCGGTGCGATGCGGTCGATAAACATGTACTCGGCCGGGAACACGATGATTTCGCCCACGGTGAATATCGCCACGGCCAACGCCCAATGCAGCACGGTGGTGGACAGCGCAAAACCGACGACGCCCAGCAGAAACAGGCTGAAGCCCGCCGTCAGCCATTGATTCAGATGCTCGTTGGTAATGCGCTTGCCCACGATGTACTGCAGGCAGATCACCACGGTCGCATTGACCGCCACCACCGAGCTGATGACCCGGTAGGTAAATTCCGGCGTGCTCGTGGTCACCAGGTATTGCGAGATGTAGCCGGTGAACTGGCCGAACGCCACGGCGCTCAACGCGCCGCCCACCGTGAAGCAGACCAGGCGATAGTCCTTGAGCAGAATGCGCCCCACCGCGACGAACGACACCGGGGCATTGGCCGGGTCGGCGGAGCTGAGGCTCCTGTCGCCCCACACCCAATAGGTGAGGAAGAAGCCCATGCCCAGGATCGCCGACACCAGGAACGGCAGTTTCATATCCATGTGCGCGAGCCCGGCGCCAATGAACGGCCCCACTGCGTAACCAATGTTGATCAGGGTGTAGCGCACCGAAAACACTTTGCCGCGTTCGGCTTCCGGCAGCAGTTTGCCAAACGCGGCCTTGACCACGATATCGATCACTGAATAGGCGAAGTTGAACGACACCAGAAACAGGAAAAACAGCCACAGGTGCGACGTGACGCACATGCCGATGAAGCCGACGGTGAAAAACCCCGTGAAGCTGAGGATCAATCGGTAGCTGGAGATTTTGTCAGTCAGGTAGCCGCCGTAAAGGCTCAGCAACGAACCGATGAGCATCGCACCGCCCACCACCAGACCGATTTCGCTGATGCCCAACGTGAAGTTGGATGACAGATAAATCACCATATACGGCAGGGTAATGGCGCGCCCCAGGGTCAGGAACAACGCAGACGACAGCAGCAGATTGACCGAAAACGGGTAGTGTCTGAAGGCAGCGAGCATCAGCGTCGGTTCCTGTTATTGGCAGTATCAAAGGCTAAGTAACATATCCTTACACATCCACCTTTGAGCCGGCGTAATTATTTAGCCGCGCCCCCAATCGCCCGTGAAGCCTCAGCCAAACGCTGCGTAGCGACGCGGATTTCCTCCGAGTTGAGCGAGGCGAAGCCCAGGCGCAAGGCATTTTCAGGATGATCAAACGGTGAAAACAGGCGACCGCTGCGCACCACCAGGTCCAGCTCCAGTGCTTTTTCGGCCAGTCGGTCGACGTCGATTGAGTCGGCGAACTTTACCCACAGCGCCAGCCCGCCTTCGGGTTCCTGCACAGAGATCTGCTCGCCAAAAGCTTCCAGCAAACAACTGAGCAGGGTCTCCCGACGCCGACGGTATTCCCTGGAAACCCGCCGCAGGTGCTTCTTCAATTCGCCATCGTTGATCAGGTCCGCGAGCATCCGCTGCATCACGGCATCGCCCTGGCCCAGGCTCACCGCCGCCGTACGCTCGAGCACTTCGATGAGGTTCGACGGGGCAACGATATAGCTGCAACGGAAGGTGCTGCCCAGGGACTTGGACAGCGAGCCGATGTAGATCACATGACGCTGGGCGCTGTCACTGGCCAGGGGCAAATAGGGCCGTCCGGCAAAGTGATACTCGTGGTCGTAGTCTTCCTCGATGATGCAGAAGTCATGCAGCCGGGCCAGTTCCAGGAGCTGCTGGCGACGTCCGGCACGCAGGCTGACGGTGGTAGGAAACTGGTGATGGGGGGTGACGTACATCATCCGTACGTCATGCAGGCGGCACAGCTCGGCGAGTTGGTCGACCCGGCAACCTTCGTCGTCCAGGTCCACGGTGACCAGTTGCGCGCCCAACTGGCGGAAAATCTCCCAGGCCGGTGGGTAACTCAGGCGTTCGACCACCACCA
>NZ_JACARK010000948.1:4429-4801 GCF_013386655.1 Pseudomonas sp. K5002
CAGGCGTTCGACCACCACCACATCACCGGGTTTGAGCAGCGCGCTGGCGGTCAGGTACAGCGACATCTGCACGCCTTGGGTCAGGCAAATCTGCGGCGCGCCGACCGTCAGGCCGCGATTGTGGCGCAACATTTCGGCCAGGGCGTTGCGCAGGTACTGGCCGCTGCCTTCGCTGCCATGGCGCACGGTGTTGGTGGTAAAGCTGTTGCGCAAGGCATTGCGGTAATAGCGGTGCAGCACGGCTTGCGGCAGCAAGCGATGGTCACAGGCGCCATTGTCGAAAAACAGCGCGCCGGGCCGGTGTTGCAGGGCTGTCACCTGTTCGCCCGGGGTGAAATAGGCCGCCGCAGGCACCTCCCGCAATGCCGGGGC
>NZ_JACARK010000949.1:0-4314 GCF_013386655.1 Pseudomonas sp. K5002
GCAAGCCCGCTCCCACCGTTTGATCTGTGTTCAATCAGCAAAATCTGTTCAAAGCACTGAGCCCCAATGAAACGCTACGAGAAATTCGCCGACGACATCGCAGAACTGATCCGCTCCGGCGTGCTCGGGCCCGGCCAGCGCGTGCCTTCGGTGCGTTATGCCAGCCAGACCTACGGTGTCAGCCCGTCCACGGTGTTCCAGGCCTACTACCTGCTGGAGCGACGCGGGCTGATCCGCGCCCGGCCGCGCTCCGGGTACTTCGTCAACACCCATGCGCCCAGCCCGTTTTCCGAGCCGGTGGTGAGTGCCCATGTGCACGAGTCCACCGAGGTGGACGTCAGCGAATTGGTGTTCTCGGTGCTCGATTCCATCAAGGACCCGCAAACCGTGCCCTTCGGCTCGGCCTTCCCCAGCCCGACGCTGTTCCCGCTGCAACGCCTGGCCCGTTCCCTGGCCAGCGCCAGCCGGGAAATGGACCCGCGCATGGTGGTCACCGACATGTCGCCGGGCAACCCGCAACTGCGCCGGCAAATTGCCTTGCGCTACATGGTGGGCGGGCTGATGCTGCCCATGGAAGAACTGTTGATCACCAACGGCGCCCTTGAAGCACTGAACCTGTGCCTGCAAGCCGTGACCGAGCCGGGCGACCTGGTGGCCATCGAAGCACCGGCGTTCTACGCCAGCCTGCAAATCCTCGAGCGCCTGAAACTCAAGGCGGTGGAAATCCCCGTACACCCACGCGATGGCATCGACCTCAAGGTGCTGGCGCAAAGCCTGGAGCGTTACCCGATCAAGGCCTGCTGGTGCATGACCAGTTTCCAGAACCCGATGGGCGCAACCATGCCCGAGGCCCGGAAACAGGAACTGGTGGAGTTACTGCGCAGCCACCAGGTGCCGCTGATCGAAGACGACGTGTACGCCGAGTTGTACTACGGTCAACAGGCGCCCAAACCGGCGAAGGCGTTCGACACCGAAGGCCTGGTGATGCATTGCGGCTCGTTCGCCAAGAGCCTGGCTCCGGGCTACCGCATCGGCTGGGTCGCCGCCGGACGTTATGCGCAGAAGATCGAGCGGCTGAAGTTGATGACGTCGCTGTGTGCCTCGATGCCCGCCCAGGCGGCGATTGCCGATTACCTGCAACACGGCGGGTACGACCGGCACCTGCGTAAATTGCGTTACGCGCTGGAAGAACAGCAAAGCGCCATGCTCGCCGCCATCGCGCGCTATTTCCCGGCGCAGACACGGGTCAGCCAGCCTGCCGGCGGGTACTTCCTGTGGCTGGAATTGCCGGAACAAACCGACTCGTTGAAGTTGTTCCAGATGGCGCTGGCCCAGGGCATCAGCATCGCACCGGGACCGATCTTCTCGCCGACACAGCGCTTCAGGAACTGCATTCGCTTGAACTACGGCAGCCCGTGGGATGAGTCGTGTGAGAAGGCGATGGAGACGCTGGGGAAGATTGTGCGGTCGTTTTAACCTACGGATGGGAACCGTAGCCGGGCTAAGAACCACACAGGAGTGCGCTATTTCTTACGATAGAAAGAGCGCATTCACTTGGTTCACATCAGAGATGCCTTATGACTATTTCTTCAGCTGCCGGCCTGCGACCCCTTCCCGTTCCTCCCCACTATATGCGTGCCGCAGAGCAGCAACAGGTGCGCGAAATGACAGGCGCTACCGGGCGCCCCGCGGGAGATCATCGATCGAGTGACCAGATTACCGAACAAAGCCCTGTGCTGAAGAACTTCCTGGATAACCGCGACCACTACGAAGTGAGCGATGACCTGAAGCGCCAGGTGGGTGACTGGAGCGCGGCCAACCAAGACCCGGACTCTCGCGCCGACGCCACCTACAACCTGGATAAGGTACTGCGATTTATCGACAACGTGGACGATCTCAAATTAAGCGCCAGCCATAGCCGCAACGGTGTCCTGGACGGTTTTTCGAATCACGGCTACGCCATTCATCCAGACTCGGAGGCCAGCCTGCTCAAGGCGTTTTCCCTCAGGGGCTATGAAGCGCTGCGCGGCGCCTGATACCTGGGCTGTGGCGAGCGGCGTGCCCCTCACCACAGGCGGTACAAAACTAACGACCGCCCGCCAGGTCAAGAAAGGTTCCCGTCGCATAGGACGCCTTGTCCGAGAGCAGCCAGATAATCCCTTCCGCGACTTCCTCTGCACGCCCGCCACGGGCCATGGGGATGCCCGGCTCAAGCTTGCTGACCCGATCCGGGTCGCCGCTCAGGGCGTGGAAGTCGGTGAAAATAAACCCGGGACGCACGCCATTGACCCGGATCCCCTCGCCCGCCACTTCCTTGGAGAGCCCGAGAGTGAAGGTATCCAGCGCGCCCTTGGACGCGGCGTAATCCACATATTCCCCCGGCGAGCCCAACCGCGCGGCGGCCGATGAAACGTTGACGATGCTGCCGCCCTGCCCGCCATGCTTGGGCGACATGCGCAGCAGCGCATGCTTGGCACACAGGATCGGCCCCAACACATTGGTCCTGAGGGTCTTCAGGATGCGGAACTCGGACATCTCATCGACCCGCGACTTGTGCCCGACGGTACCTGCGTTGTTGACCAGTGCCGTCACCCGGCCCAGTTCGGTATCGACCCGGTGGAACAGGCCAATCACTTCGTCTTCAATGCTGACATCAGCCCGCACGGCAATCGCCTGGGCGCCGAGGGCACGCACTTGCTCAAGTACGCGGTGGGCGGCGTCTTCATCGGCCTGGTAATTGATACAGATGCGATAGCCCTGGGCGGCGGCCAGCAGCGCCGTGGCGGCGCCGATCCCACGACTGCCACCGGTGATGACGACGACTTTGTCCATGTGTAAGGTCTCCTGGTTCAACGTGAGCTGATGGATCCAATACTACCTGCGCCCTGCAGGTTTTGCATGGGCTCACATCACCGAATGCACACTCACCACCTGCTCGGCGCGCTGGATGTCGGCCATGAAACCCTCGGCCGGCAACGGATGCCCCAGCAGATACCCCTGAAGCGAATCGCAGCCCAGCCGGGTGAGGAAGCTCTGCTGTGAGTCGGTCTCTACACCCTCGGCCACAATACGCAGGCCCAGGGCCTGACCGAGGGCAACGATGGCCGAGACGATGGCGGCGTCGTCGCTGTCGTGCTCCAGGTCACGCACAAATCCCCGGTCGATCTTCAACTCATTGGCCGGCAGGCGCTTGAGGTACATCAGGCTCGAATAGCCGGTACCGAAGTCGTCGATGGACAGGTCGACGCCCATGTCCGAAAGCTTCTGCAACACCGTCATGCTCGCGTCGGCATCGCTCATGGCGGTGGTTTCGGTGATTTCCAGGGTCAGGCTGTTGGCTGGCAAGCGGTGGCGTTCCAGGGCAGCGGCGACACTCTTGACCAGCCCGGCGTGGCAGAACTGCAACGCCGACAGGTTCACGGCAATGCGCCAGTCGTGATAGCCCTGGGCATACCACACCTGCATCTGGCGGCAGGCTTCGTTGAGTACCCATTCGCCGATGGGGATGATCAGCCCGGTCTTTTCCGCCAGCTCGATAAACTTGTCCGGCAACAACAGGCCTTGTTGCGGGTGCTCCCAGCGCAGCAGCGCCTCGGCACCGACCGGGCGGCCGCTGATGGCGTCGAACTTGGGCTGGTAATAAAGCCGGAACTGCTCGTGCTCCACGGCATTGCGCAAGTCCTGCAGCAGTTGCAGTTGCTTGCGCGCATTGGTGTTCATCGACACGTCGAAAAAGCTGTAGCCGTTCTTGCCCATGCCCTTGGCGTGATACATCGCCGCGTCGGCGTTCATCAGCAGTTCCTGGGGCGTGGCGCCATTGCCGGGGAACAGTGCGATGCCGATGCTGGCGGAGATTTTCAGCTCATGCTCGGCGACGTGGAAGGCCTGGTTGATCATGCCCACCTGGCGCTCGGCCAGGCGCAACGCATCGTCGGGCTGGCCCAATTGCACCAGCAATACAAACTCGTCACCGCCGATGCGGGCCAGGGTGTCCTGGCTGCGCAAGTCTTCGCGCAGGCGCAGGCCGACTTGCTGCAACAGCTGGTCGCCCATGTGGTGACCAAAAGCGTCATTCACCGGCTTGAAGCCGTCCAGGTCGATAAACATCAGCGCGAAGCAGCCGCCCTCTTCGTTCACCCGCTGTATCGCCTGCTGGATCCGGTCGGCGAGCAGGGTGCGATTGGGCAAGCCGGTGAGCATGTCGTGCAGGGCCAGGTGGGTGAGTTCCTGGTTGGCCTGGGTCAGGGAGTCGGCCAACACCGCGGTGCGGGCTTCCAGGCGGGCATCGGCCAGGGAGGTCAGCAGCGCGATGAT
>NZ_JACARK010000950.1:0-914 GCF_013386655.1 Pseudomonas sp. K5002
CCCGCTCCCACATCTGTTTCCGTACGCCCGTTATTGTGTTTCGAGATATTCGCTGCACAGAATTTTCACATTCCATCCAAGACAATTCGCCGGCTATTTTTCCTGCCGGATGCTCTAAGACGAGTCTCAAACACTGGCCGGATTGAGTAATCAATGGCGTTGCCGGCGTTGATCGGGCACCATTTGCGCCATTGCGTTCACCGTCTACCCCAGCCTGACTGGGCGAGGGCGGGGCGCCGCTGTATTCATTCGCAACTTAAACTTCCAATGGGTCCTAAAACGACATGGCAAACCCGGACGCCCTGAATCAGCAGCGAGCTTCTAATCGCTTGCTGCAACCGACCGTCAAATCCCATCTGGCGTACACGCTGCTTTGTGCCTTGATCATGATGGTGATGTTCTCCCTGCTGCGCCTGGCGCTGCTGGTCTACAACCGCGAGATGATCCTCGACACACCGGCCTCGACTTTCCTTGAAGCGTTCGCCAACGGCCTGCGCCTGGATATCCGCCTGGTGATGTACGTGCTGGTGCCGTTGCTGCTGGCGTTGTTCAGCGTGCGGGCCATGGCGGCGCGCGGGTTCTTCCGCTTGTGGCTGACGGTCGCGTCCAGCATCGCGCTGTTCCTGGGCCTGATGGAAATGGACTTCTACCGCGAGTTCCACCAGCGCCTCAACGGCCTGGTCTTCCAGTACGTGAAGGAAGACCCGAAAACCGTGATGAGCATGCTCTGGTACGGTTTCCCGGTGGTGCGCTACCTGCTGGCCTGGGCCGTGGGTACGCTGATCCTGAGCATCGCCTTCAAAGGCGCCGACCGTGCAACGCGCCCACGCGGCCCGTTCAGCGGTGGCAGCATCGGCACTCGCCAGGTAGCGCCGTGGTACACGCGCATCGCGGTGTTCGTGGTCTGCCTGCTG
>NZ_JACARK010000951.1:0-1606 GCF_013386655.1 Pseudomonas sp. K5002
TATTGGAACGTGCGGCTGCTGGACCACCTGTTCGACTTCGACGAAATCCGCGTGCACTCGCGCCGCAGTGAAAGCCGCGAAGCCTTCGCCGAACGCCTGCGCCGCGACCTCGGCAAGCCGGTGATTGTCACCGACGATTGGGAGTCCACGGTGCGCGGCGCCGACATCGTAGTGGAAGCTTCACGCCTGGATCAGCCGCAACCGTTGCTGCACACCGAGTGGATCAAGCCCGGTGCCTTCGTCGTGCCCTACGGCACCATGAGCGCGGTGGAACTGTCGTTGACCGACATCATGCACAAGCTGGTGGTGGACGACTGGGGCCAGTGCAAGGGCGGGATGTTCGGCGCATTGCGCGCCCATGTCGACGCCGGAAAACTCAGCGCCGAGACCTTGCATGCCGAGTTGGGGCAGATCGTCGCCGGCTTGAAGACCGGCCGGGAAACCCCCGAGGAAACCATCCTGTTCTGGCACCGTGGCTTGAGCCTCAGCGATATCGCCCTGGGCCACGCACTGCTGGAAAAATCCAGACGCCTGGGGATCGGCCAGCGGTTGCGCTGGGCATGATTCACTTCGATCCCGCCGGTTTGACGGTTGAGGATTTGCTGTCGATTGCCCGCCAAGACGCACCGGCTGACTTCAGCGATGCGGCGCGCCAACGTATCGACGAAGGGCATCGACTGTTGCTGCGCCTGGTGGCTGAAGGCACGCCGATTTACGGGGTGACCACCGGCCTCGGTGCGGCGGTGGATACGCAGGTCGCGCCGGAACAGGCAAACATTCCTTTGGGGCGTGCGGTGGGCGTTGGCCGCCTGGCCACGCGTGAGGAATTACGCGCGATCACCGCAGCCCGCTTGGCGGGGTTGGCCCAGGGGCGTTCGGGTATTTCGCCGGGTGCAGCGCAGGCGCTGTTGGCGTTACTCAACTGCGGCATGGAGCCCGCGGTGCCGTTGCTCGGCTCGCTGGGTGAGAGCGACCTGGCGCCGTTGGCGCATTTGAGTCTGGCGCTGAACGTGCCATTGACGGGCAAGGATGGCCTGGCGCTGGTGTCGGCCAACTCCGCGAGCATCGGCCTTGGCGCGTTGCTGGTGGCCGAGGCCGAACAGGCATTGCAGGCCGTGTTGGCGGGGCTGGCGTTGTCGTGTGAAGGCTATCGGGCCAACCTCAGTCCTTTCCAGCCTTGGGCTTCGCGGTTGCGCCCGGCGCCGGGGCAAAGCGGGCAATCAGCGACGTTGCTGGAATTGCTGGCGGGCGGCGAATTGGCCGATAACCCGCGTCGGCTACAGGACCCGCTGAGCTTTCGCTGTGCCACGGTGGTTCAAGGCGCGGCACAACAGGCAGTGCAGGCGTTACGCGAGTTGATCGAACTGGAACTGGCCAGCGGTGCGGACAATCCGGCGTTGATCAGCGAAGACGTGTTGGTGCTGGCCACGGCCAATTTCGACAGCACCCATCTCGCGCTGGCGGCCGAAGGCTTGGGCCTGGCGTTGAGCCGCGTGGCGGTGTGCAGCGCCGAGCGGATTGCCAAGTTGCTGTCGCCGGCCTCCAGTGAACTGCCGCGCTTTCTGATCAACCAGCCCGGGCACGTGGGCATGGCCGCCTTGCAGCG
>NZ_JACARK010000952.1:0-506 GCF_013386655.1 Pseudomonas sp. K5002
GGCGCCGGTCAGGGCGCGCAACAGCCACAGGCTGCCCAGCAGCAGGCCAAATTGCCACGGGGCAAAATGCTCAGTGCCGTAATACACCGCAAAAGGGTACAGCAGCCCCGCCAGCAACAGGCCAAGGCCGATCAGCCGGCTCATGCGGCCGGTTGAACCAGACGGTAGACCGCCTCGACCACGTCATTCACGGTACGCACGGCCTTGAACTCTTCGGCGGCGATTTTCTTGCCGGTCTGGCGCTTGATGTGGTCGATCAGGTCCACTGCATCAATGCTGTCGATTTCCAGGTCCTGGTACAGGTTGGCGTCGAGCGTGACGCGTTCCGGTTCCAGTTCAAACAGTTCCACCAGGGCGTCGCGCAAGGTGTTGAAAATATCGTCACGAGTTTGCATGGTACGGTCTCAAGCTGCCTGTCGGGCCGTGACGAACGCCGCGAGGCTGGCCACGTTGGTGAAGTGATTGCGGGTGTCCTTGGCGTCGGCATCGATCTTGATGCCGTACTT
>NZ_JACARK010000952.1:518-1959 GCF_013386655.1 Pseudomonas sp. K5002
TCTTCCAGGCCCAGGGCCTCGATGATCAGCGTTTTTATGTCGTGCTCAAGGCGGTGTTGGTCGCTCATCTTCGGCGAGCTCCTTAATAAAATACTGGTGCAGGTAATCGTTGAGCTTGCGTGATGCCTGGGGCGCGGGCCCTTGTGCGGCAAACGCCTGTGGTTCTATATCGGCACCCACGCGCAAACTGAAGTGAAAGCGGCGATTCGGGATGCGATACCAGGGTTCGGCCTTGGTCAGTGTGGTGGGGCTGACCTTGATCACTACCGGGGTGATGATGCTCGCACCGCGCAGGGCAATGGCGGCGGCGCCGCGATGAAAGGTCGGTGCCTGGCCCGGTGAGGTGCGGGTACCTTCCGGGAAAATGATCAGGGTCTGGCCGTCCCGCAGGGCATCGGCGGCGGCGTCGAGCATGTCGGCGCTGCCGTCGTTGCTGATGTAGCCGGCGTCGCGCACCGGGCCCCGGGTGAAGGGGTTCTGCCACAGGCTCTGCTTGACCACGCAGTTGGTCTGGCGCATCTGGGCGATCAGGAACACCACGTCCACCAGCGATGGGTGGTTGGCAATGATCATCTGGCCCGGGCGGCCGAGCTTTTCCGCGCCTTCGACGCTGTAGGTCAGGATGCCCAGGCGCGTCATCATGCGGATAAACAACCAGAACAGGCAGCTGATGGTGTGGCGGGCGCGTCGCTGATGCTGTTTGGCATCACCCGGCAGGCAACTGAGCAGCGGAAACACCAGGACACGCAGGCACAGGCCGCCGAGGCCAAACAGGGCGAAGGCGGTGGCAGTGGCGAACAGGCGCCAGTAGTAGGCCTTCCGGGGCTTTTCGGTCAGGACTTGCGTTGCCAGTTCCATACTCGGTTCTTCCAGGCATGTTGGCAGGCGCCCTGTTCGTTCAGCAGGGTGCGCAGCAGGTTCAGGGCGTGGGGCCACTGGGCTTTGGTGGTGGGTTGGACAGCGGCTGTATTCAGTTCCAGCTGCCACTCGTCGCCCGGTGTCAGCAGCAGGCCGAGGGCGTAGGGGAAGGGCACGTCCTCGATCCAGCGCGCATAGGCTTCGGGGGGCTGTTCCTCGGTAATGATCAGCAATACAGCCGGTGCGCCTTCATTGAGCAGGGCAGCGGCTTCGAGCATGCCGTGCTCCAGGCCATCGCCGGCGGCGGCGAGGGCGGTCATTTCACTGGTTTCATTGCGCAGGATCGACCACAGGCCAATCACCGCGTTATGCACCGACAGGCTGAACTGGGTCGGCGACAGGGGCTCGTCGTTGGCCAGGTCGCTGAGAATATCGAGGGTGCGTGGGGTTTCGCCGTGACGGGAAACAAACACCAATGGCAACTGTTGCAAGCCTTCGGCCAGGGGCCAGCCCACACTGAAGGCCATGCGCGCCAGGCGGCTCAGGCGCCGGCGCTGCATGGCCGGCAGGAAGGACACGTCGG
>NZ_JACARK010000953.1:0-1501 GCF_013386655.1 Pseudomonas sp. K5002
CCATCTGCTGCTCAAGGTCATCTTCGGGGATGCGCGTCAGGCGCTCGCGCAATTCGGCGGCCAGTTCCGGCGCCAGCGGCGGCTTGAACAGGCGGCCTTCGTTGAGCAGTTCGTCCAGCAGCAGCGGGAAGCGAGTGATCTGCTCGGCAATCCACGGGCTGGCGGCGCACAGGGTCAGAAGGCGACGCAGGGCGTCGGGGTTTTCCGTCAGCAACACCAGATAAGCGGAACGCCGGGCGACGGCTTCGACCAAGGGCAGGACGCGCTCCAGTACCAGGTCCGGGTTGGCATGTTCGACGGCCTGGGCCAGCAAGCGCGGGATAAATGCATCCAGACGCTCGCGACCCAGGCGCTGCATGGCACGCAATTGCGGACTGCTGCGCAGGCCGGCCAGGGTTTTCAAGGCTTTGGGCGCGTCGGTAAAACCACCTTCCTGCAACTGACGGCAGGCGGCTTCCTCGTCCTGGGACTCCTCCCACAACGGTAACCACTCACCGCCCACCACCAACTCGCTCTCTTCGCCCTCTTCTTCATCCGGATCGGCAATCACCTGGCGGAAATGCCAGTCCACCCGGCCACGCCAGTACATCAGGCGCTCATGAAACGCGGTCCAGTCCGGAAAGCCCAGCATGAAGGCAATCCGCGCCTGGTCTTCGGTGCCATCCGGGAGCATCTGCGTCTGGCGATCGGCGATCGCCTGAATCGCGTGCTCGGTGTAGCGCAGGAATTCATAGCCATCGCGCAGCTCGGCGACCACCGCCGGCGGCAGGTAACCCTGGCCTTCCAGGGTACCCAGCACTTTTAACAGTGGGCGCTGCTGCAGGCTCAGGTCACGGCCACCGTGGATCAGCTGGAACGCCTGGGCGATAAATTCGACTTCACGGATGCCGCCCGAGCCGAGCTTGATGTTCTCGGCCATGCCCTTGCGCCGCACTTCCTGCTGGATCAACTGCTTCATGGTGCGCAGCGCTTCGATGGCGGAAAAGTCCAGGTAACGCCGGTAGACAAACGGTCGCAGCATGTCGAGCAGTTGCGCACCGGCCACCTGGTCACCGGCCACCACCCGCGCCTTGATCATGGCGTAGCGTTCCCAGTCGCGGCCCTGGTCCTGGTAGTACTGCTCCAGCGCGTTGAAGCTGAGCACCAGCGCCCCGGCTGAGCCGTAAGGTCGCAGGCGCATGTCGACCCGGAACACAAAGCCGTCGACGGTCATCGGGTCCAGGGCCTTGATCAGTTTTTGACCAAGGCGGATGAAGAACTCCTGGTTGTCCAGCGAGCGCTTCACGCCAACCGTGTCGCCGCCTTCGGGGTAGGCGAAGATCAGGTCGATGTCGGACGACAGGTTCAGCTCCACTGCGCCGAGCTTGCCCATGCCGAGGATGACCATATGCTGCGGTTCGCCGCTGCGACGGCCCGTGGGGGTGCCGAACAACACGCAGTGGCGCTGGTACAACCACTGATAGGCCTGGTCGATGCTGGCGTCGGCCATGTCCGACAGGTC
>NZ_JACARK010000954.1:0-3629 GCF_013386655.1 Pseudomonas sp. K5002
CGTTCCAGGCCGACCGCGCTGAGCAGGGCGCCACGGCGGCAGTCGCCGTAATGCACGGCGCTGTCTTCGGTAGACGCTTCCTGGACTCGCTCCGGGTCGTCATCAAGGGCAATGAACGCCTGTTGTTCACGGTGCAGGAAGCGCCCGATGGACTGGCCAACCCGGCCGTAGCCGCAGATCACCGCGTGGTCGCGCAGCTCGGCATTCAGGGCCGTAATCTCTTCAAGCTGTACTTGCTGGTTGGGCTTGCGGTGCAGGCGCAGGGCAATCGCGGGTGCAGCCCTGAGCAACAGCGGAGTCAATAGCATCGAGCAGAAGGTGGCAGCCAGCAGCAGGCCGCTGATGTCGGCGGGCAGCAGGCGGCTTTGCTGCATTTGCGCCATCAAGGCGAAACAGAACTCGCCGCCCTGGGCCAGCGCCAGGCCGCTGCGCCAGGCGGTTTCACCGTCGCTGCCGCGCAGTTGCACCAAAAGCGCGACCACACAGCCTTTGATCAACATCAGCGTGAGGGTCAGGCCGAGAATCAACAGGCTATGACTGACGAACAGTTGCAGGTCGATCAGCATGCCGATGCTGACAAAAAACAGTCCCAGCAGGATGTCGCGAAACGGCCGGATATCGGCTTCGATCTGATGGCGGTAATGGCTTTCCCCCAGCAGCATGCCGGCGAGAAACGCACCGAGTGCCGGGGACAGGCCCAGCAAGTGGGTCAGCCAGGCGGTGAGCAGTACGATCACCAGTGCCAGCAGCACGAACAATTCGGCCGAATGGGACGCCGCCACCTCACGGAACAAACGCGGCAGCAACCAGCGGCTGGCCAGCAGCAGGCCGAGGAGCAGCACCACGGTTTTGCCCAGGGTCAGTGGCAATGCCCAGTACCAGGCTTGCTCGCTGTTACCGGCGAACACTGGCACGAGGGTCAGCAGCAATACGGCCACTACATCCTGGAACAGCAATACCCCAATCGCATTCTGGCCATGGCTGCTGAAGATTTCGCCGAGGCTGGTCAGCTCCTTGCTGACGATGGCGGTGGACGACAACGCCAGCCCAGCACCGAGCAACAGCGCGGTCGTCGGCGACAGGCCGAACAGTGCCAGCAAACCGCCCAGCAGCAACCCGCAGCACAGTACCTGCAGGCTGCCCAAGCCAAACACCACCCGGCGCAGGCTGAGCATTTTGTTGAGAGAAAACTCCAGGCCCAGGGAAAACAGCAGGAACACCACACCCAGTTCGGCAAGGTCTGGCAACTCTTCGCTGTCATTGACCCAGTCGAGGGCGGTGGGGCCCACGGCCAGGCCAACACACAGATAGCCCAGCACCGGCGGCAGTTGCAGGCGACGAAACAGCGCAATCACCACCAGGGAGGAGGCCAGGATAATCAGCAGGTTGGCAAACACATGCAGCTCCATTGCAGGTATTACGGGAAAAAAGTCGCGAGAGTCACTGAATCAGTTATACGCCATGCTGATCTGGGTCAGGCTTTTGCAGTGTCCCGACGCTGTTAGAATAGGTGCCTGATTCTTCTCGGACCCTTTGCCATGCTTCCTGAATGTCAGTTGTTCGGCACCCTGGGCTGCCATCTGTGTGAGATTGCCGAAGCCGAAATCATGCCGTTGGTCGAACACGGCCTGCTGGTGGAGTTGGTGGATATCGCCGATTCCGAGGCCCTGTATGAAGCCTACGGCCTGCGTATTCCGGTGCTGCGCCGGGTAGACACGGGCGCGGAGCTGGAGTGGCCGTTCGACGAAGCGCAGGTAGTGAACTTTCTTAGCTAGCACTCGGCGATGGCGAGTTCCCGATTATTCGGTTACTGTATGTTTGTACAGCGATTGAATGAGAGGGAACGCCCGTGGTGAATGTTGAACAACTGAAAAGCAGCGTCAATCGCATGTCCGCCGACGTCGTGCGCGACGCGGTGAACGAGCTGCGCCTCGATGGCCTGGTCACGGAAGGCAAGACGCCGTTTAACAAAGTGCATTTCAACACCTGCTTTGCCGAGATCGAGGCGCTGTTCCAGCGCGCGGGTTATCACAAGCAGCTGGATGTGGTGGGTTACCAGGGCTTGCTGTATGCGCTTTACGACCCGGGCCGCTGGGAAGCGGTGGATGTGCTGCGCTGGCTCAAGGAATTCACCGAGGCGGCCAGTGCGTCACCGGTGTTGCGCGCGGAATTGGCCAAGGCCTGAATCTGTGCTGGGCCTGATCCGGCTGCATGCGGGATAATGCGCGCCTGTATGTCCACGTCTTGAGCCTGCCATGTCCGTTTTTTCCGCTGCCCAGCACCAAGCCAGCACCTTGTACCTGCCGCCAGGCGCCTGGGCCACCGTGCTGGATTGCCTGTGTGAGCACTTCCAGGCCATCAGCCGTGAGCAATGGCTGGACCGCATCGCCCGAGGCCGGGTACTGGACATCAATGGCACCCCCATCAATCAGGACCTCGCCTACCGCGAAGGCCTGTGCATCTACTACTTTCGCGAAGTACCGAACGAGAAAGTAATCCCGGTGCAGGAGACGATCCTGTACGCCGATGAACACCTGGTGGTAGCCGACAAGCCGCACTTCCTGCCGGTCACGCCTGCCGGTGAATACGTCGAGCAGACCCTGTTGCGGCGTTTGATCCGTCGCCTCGACAACCCGGCGCTGGTGCCGCTGCATCGCATTGATCGGCATACCGCAGGGCTGGTGCTGTTTTCGGCCAACCCCCAGACGCGCTCGGCGTATCAACAGCTGTTTCCCACGCGCAAGATCGACAAGTTCTACGAAGCCATTGCCCCTGCATTGCCTGGGCTGACCTTTCCGCTGGTGCACAAAAGCCGGCTGGTGGATGGCGAGCCGTTCTTTCGCATGCAGGAAGGCGAGGGGGCGAGCAACACCGAGACGGCGGTCGAGGTGCGGGAAAAGAATGGCGACCTGTGGCGCTATGGCCTGTTTCCGGTGACCGGCAAGAAGCATCAGTTGCGGGTGCACATGACGGCCCTGGGCGCGAGTATCTGCAACGATCCGTTCTACCCCGACGTTATCAAGGATGCCGAGGACGACTACGCCAACCCGCTCAAGCTGCTGGCCCAAGGGGTGCGTTTCATCGACCCGGTCACCGGCCTTGAGCGCGACTTTCGCAGCGAGATCAGCCTGGACTGGTAAATCCCAGCAACGAAAAAGCCCGCATTACGCGGGCTTTTTTGTATCTGGCGTTAAGACTTACAGGTCTTTAACGGTGCGAACCTGATCCTTGTTGATCTGGGTGCGCTTGCCATCCAGCTGTTCGAATTCGTAGAAGCCGGTGGACTTGTCGAATTTAGGAGTGTCGACGGCCTGGATTTCGCGACCGTCATTCAGGGTGATCACTGTCGGCGAGGCGCAACCGGCAAGGGTAGCGAGGCCCAGTGCAAGCATGAGAGCGGCGATGGTCCGTTGAGTCATGAGTTTGTCTCCGAGAGAATGCTTTGTTGAGTACTGACCTTGTGACGTGTGTAACGTCGGCAAAGTTCCTTGTTCGACGCTCATTCTGACACGCTGGGCGGGCGGTGCAACAACTCCGGTGTATTGAGGTTGGCCAGGCGCGGATCGTCGGCGGGGCAATCCAGGGCCTTGGCCCCCAGCGCCTGCATGATCTGGCGCGGGCTGCGCTCG
>NZ_JACARK010000955.1:0-4992 GCF_013386655.1 Pseudomonas sp. K5002
GCCTTGTCCAGGCAGCGGCGGGTGGCCGATACCGGGCCAATGCCCATGATCGCGGGATCGACGCCGGCGTTGGCGTAGCTGGCGATTCGGGCCAGCACTGGCAAGCCGAGCGCCTTGGCTTTGTCCGCGCTCATCAGCAGCACGGCAGCCGCGCCGTCGTTGAGGCTGGATGCGTTGCCGGCGGTGACGGTGCCGTCTTTCTTGAAGGCCGGCTTGAGCTTGGCCAGGGATTCGGCGGTGGTGCCCGCCCGTGGCTGTTCGTCCACGGCGAAGGCCACCGGGTCGCCCTTGCGCTGGGGAATCAGGATCGGCGTGATCTCATCGCTGAAACGCCCGGCTTCAATGGCCGCCGTGGCTTTTTGCTGGGAGGCGGCGGCGAAGGCGTCCTGGGCTTCACGGCTGATGCCGTACTTGTCCACCAGGTTCTCGGCGGTGATGCCCATGTGGTAGTCGTTGAACGCATCCCACAGACCGTCGGTGATCATGCTGTCGATCATCTTCGCATGGCCCATGCGCAGGCCGGTGCGGGCGGCCGGCAATACGTACGGGGCCAGGCTCATGTTCTCCATGCCGCCGGCGATGATTACCTCGGCATCGCCGCAACGGATCGCTTGTGCGCCCAGGTGCAGGGCCTTGAGCCCCGAGCCGCAGACCTTGTTCAGGGTCAGCGCCGGCACGGCGTGGGGCAGGCCGGCGAGGATCGAGGCCTGGCGGGCCGGGTTCTGGCCGCTGCCGGCGGTGAGCACCTGGCCAAGGATCACTTCATCCACGAGTGCCGGGTCGATGCCGGTCTGCTCCAGCAGGCGACGAATCACCGCAGCCCCCAGCTCCGGGGCCGGGATGCTTGCCAGCGAACCTTGGAAGCTGCCCACGGCGGTGCGGGTGGCAGCAACAATCACGACGTCTTGCATGGAATCTGTCCTCACTGGAAGTGCATTTCTGGAACGTGGTCCGGGACGATCAGTTTACCGGCTGTCTTGCTGACGATCTCTTCAACACTGACGCCAGGTGCGCGTTCCTTGAGGACAAAAGCGCCATTTTCGATTTCCAGGTAGGCCAGGTCCGTCAGCACGCGCTTGATGCAGTTGGCGCCGGTCAGCGGCAGGCTGCAGCGGCTGAGCAACTTGGATTCACCGTCCTTGGACGCGTGGGTCATGATCACGATGATGTTCTCGGCACCGGCCACCAGGTCCATCGCGCCGCCCATGCCCTTGACCAGCTTGCCGGGGATCATCCACGAGGCGATGTTGCCTTGTACATCGACCTCAAACGCGCCGAGCACGGTCAGGTCGACGTGGCCGCCGCGAATCATCGCGAAGGACTCGGCCGAGGAGAAGATCGACGCGCCAATGCGCGCGGTGACGGTCTGTTTGCCGGCGTTGATCATGTCGGCATCGATGGTTTCTTCAGTAGGAAACGGACCCATGCCCAGCAGGCCGTTTTCCGACTGCAGCATGACCTCCATGCCTTCTGGGATGTAGTTGGCCACCAGGGTCGGAATGCCGATGCCGAGGTTGACGTAGAAACCGTCCTGCATTTCGCGGGCGACGCGTTGAGCCATTTGTTCGCGGGTAAGAGCCATTTTTTGTCTCCTTATTATCTGGGCTGGTGGATTATTTGCGGAGGGTGCGCTGTTCGATGCGCTTCTCGAAGGTGCCGCAAATGATCCGGTCGACGTAGATCCCTGGGGTATGGATATGCGCCGGGTCCAGCTCGCCCGGTTCGACGATTTCTTCGACTTCGACCACGGTGATCCTGCCGGCGGTGGCGGCCAGCGGGTTGAAGTTCTGGGCGGTGTGGCGATAGATCACATTACCGAAGTGGTCGGCTTTCCAGCCTTTGACGATGGCGAAGTCGCCGGTGATGGATTCTTCCATCAGGTACGGGCGACCGTTGAACTCGCGGGTTTCCTTGCCTTCAGCGACTGGCGTGCCGACGCCGGTGGCGGTGAAGAAGGCCGGGATGCCGGCACCGCCTGCGCGCAGTTTTTCGGCGAGGGTGCCTTGGGGCGTCAGGACCACTTCGATTTCGCCGCTGAGCAGTTGCTTCTCGAACAGGGCGTTTTCACCGACGTAGGACGCGAAGACCTTGCTGATCTGCTTGCCTTCCAGCAGCAGGCCCAGGCCGAAGCCGTCGACGCCGCAGTTGTTGGAGACCACGGTCAGGTTGCGGGTGCCCTTGCGCTTGATTTCGGCAATGAGGTTTTCCGGGATGCCGCACAGGCCAAAACCACCGGCAAGTACCGTCATGCCATCTTCCAGGCCTGCCAGCGCCTCTTCATAGGACGCTACGCGTTTATCAAAACCTGCCATATGCACCTCTTTTATTGTTTGTGGGCCAGCCATATGAACCGAGTGTTGCGCCGACGGATTGATTTGTTAAGTTGTTTTTTAAGGTTGATTGATTTAAAAAACAGCATAGTCCTCAGCCATCGGGAGAAGCTTCATGACAGTTAAACAGATGCGCGCCTTTCTTGCCGTGGCCCAGACCTTGAGCTTTGCGGCCGCCTGTGAGCGTTTGCATCTTTCCCAGTCGGCCTTGAGCCTGACCATCAAAGGCCTGGAAGAAGGCCTGGGCGGGCGCCTGTTCAGCCGCAATACGCGCAATGTCGCGCTGACCCCTGAAGGCGAATCCCTGCTGCCCCTGGCCCGGCGCTTGATCGCCGACTGGGACAATGCCGAGGATGAGTTGCGCCAGCGTTTCACCCTGCAGCGCGGGCGGGTAACGGTGGCGGCGATGCCGTCGTTTGCCGGAAACCTGCTGCCACCGATCCTGAAGATTTTTCGCGCGCGCTATCCTCAGGTCAACGTAACGGTGAATGACGTGATCAACGAGCAGGTGCTGGAAATGGTCCGCGATCGCCAAGTGGAATTGGGCGTGGCGTTTGAACCGTCGGAAAGCTCATCGCTGGTGTTCACCCCGCTGTATGTGGACCGCTTTGTGGCGGTGGTGCCCGGTGACTCGCCATTGGCACGCCGCTCCGATATCGCCTGGCACACCCTGCTGGAACAACCCTTCATCACCTTGCAGCGCCCGTCCACGGTACGAGTGATGCTTGAAGAACACCTGAAGGTGCTGGACCTGAAGCTGCCCGTAGCCCTGGAGAGCCATCAACTGGCGACGGTGGGCAAGATGGTTGCCAGTGGCTTGGGCGTGAGTGCAGTGCCGGCGTTGTGTGCACGCCAAATGCAGGAGGCAGGCGCCCATTGCATCACCTTGAGCGATCCGGTGATCGAACGGCCGATTGGTGTACTGACCAAGCCCGGCCACGAACTTTCAGCGGCGGCCCAGGCCATGTTTGATATTTTTTGCGATGAAGCGGGGAAGGGGCGTTTTCCGGCGTTGTTGCGATAACCGTCGGCCATAAAAAAGCCTGCTCGTTTTAAGCGAGCAGGCTTAAGTGATAAGTGCGTAGTTATCAGCAGTATCTGTCGATCACCTTAACGTGCGAATGGCCTTTAAGGTTCTGCCACTCGGTATTAAGTGTATGGAAGACCTGCTCGATAAAGTTGCGATCGGCGGCGGCTTTCTTGCCGACATAACCCTGGCCGCGGCGGTACATCTTCAGGCGCGCTGCCAGTTCACGGTTATTCCTGTCGAACTCTTCTTCCACGGTGTGGGGCGCCAGGCAGTCAATATGGACCTGGCCCGATTTACCAATCCAGAGGATATGGTCGTCGAGCGTGTCTTTCTGCGCTGCGAACATCTCAGCCAATTCATCGATAGTTGGTTGGTTGTTCAGATTCATGTGTAAGCCCCTTGACCAGTTGGCGATCTCTAGTTGATCCGTTAAAACTACTAAGTTGTCTCCGGCTCAGAAAACCGGGCGTCAGCGACTGTCTGCCGAATACGGGCAGGGTCTTGAACCGATGCATGTAGTCTTGCTGATGACCTGCTACGCAATGGTTTCATAACGAAGACAAGCAGCGTTTGAGCTCCTTGTACCGATCCTTTCGGGCCGGTCAGCTTCATCAATCTGCCTTGTGGGCAGTGCACATCCGGAAAAAACAGCTCGGCGGTCAGACGAGCTTGTTCAAAACGCGTGTTACCAACGCTCCCGATCCGGGAGACGCTTGAATCATGCAATTACAAAACGGTTACGTCAACGATTATGTAGTGATTATTTTTGAGCACTACATAAATCCTTGCAGGGCGGGGGTGTGAGCGGAAAACGTGACTTGGGCGTCACTTTTCGTGCGGGCAGGTCGCGGGATCCGGGGGCTTTTTGTGGCGAGGGAGCTTGCTCCCGCTGGGGTGCGAAGCGCCCCCACCAGGCTGACTGCGGTTCTTCAGGAATCATTCGGTTGTCGGTTTTGGGGCTGCTGCGCAGCCCAGCGGGAGCAAGCTCCCTCGCCACAGAAAAGCAGGATTGGGCTATCCCAGGCGTTCTGCCAGCAACGGCAACAAACGTTCGCAGGAGGCTTCGATCTTGAGTTGCAGCAACTCATCGCCCCGTGTCTTGCCCAGATTGATGGCAATCACGGGCTTGCCTTGCTCGACCGTCGCCTTGCACAACCGAAACGCTGAATACGCCATCAGCGACGAACCCACCACCAGCAATCCTTCTGCGTCATCCACCGCCGCCATCGCCTTGGCTGCCGTGCCCTGGGCGACGTTCTCACCGAAAAACACCACATCCGGCTTCAACCGTTGCCCACCGCAATGGGGGCAGAGGGGCACCTGGAAGCGTCCTTCAAAGGCCGGGTCCAGCAAGGTGTCACCGTCGGGGGCTTGGACGGCATCCACACCCGCCAGGTACGGATTCTCCGCTTCCATTTGGCGCTGGATCAGGTCCCGTTCGCTGGTCTGCTGGCAATCCAGACATAGCACCCGGTGAAGGCTGCCGTGGAGTTCGATCACATCATGGCTGCCGGCCTGGTCGTGCAGGGTGTCGACGTTCTGGGTGATCAGCCCGGTAATGCGCTGGCGTTGCTGCAGAGTGGCCAGGGCGATATGCGCCGCGTTCGGCTGCGCGACACGCACCCTCGGCCA
>NZ_JACARK010000096.1:0-6338 GCF_013386655.1 Pseudomonas sp. K5002
CCTTTGAGCACCTCGATGCGTTCGATGTTGTGCAGGTCGCGCACGTATTGGCTGTCGTCGCGAACGCCGTCCAGGTAGAAGTCGTTGCTGGCGTCGAAGCCGCGGATGCGCAGGCTGTCGAACCGTGTGTCGGCGCCGCTGCTGACGTTGGGTATACCGCTCAAGGCCTGGCCCAGGTCATTGGTGCCGTAGGAACGCAGGTTGTCGGTTTTTACCGAGTCGATGGCCTGGGGCACATAACGCACGGGTGTGGCGGTGCGGGTGGCGGTGCTGGTCTCCTTGACGCGCGGGTCGTCCTCGTCAGCTTCGGCGCTCACGGAGGTTTCCGGCAGGACAGTGGCAGCGCAGGTAAATCCGGCAGACAGCAGAACAGAGAGCCCAAGGGTCATGGGCGTCAGGCGAAGGGCAGGCATCGGGGTGTGTATCCAAAAAGGTTGGCAGGATAAAAGTGCGTTAATGGTAATGCTTACTATTTGCGCAGGTTATCTATTCCTGGGTGGACCTTTCTGAAAAATGTTACGGCGTATGTTTTTCAAGGGTATTCGACCGATTCTCGAAACAGTCTGAAAGCCGATCCGGGGTTTTTCCCAATTGTGCGTAAGACTAATCTGCCTGGCATCAATATCCATTGGAGCCCGTCATGTCGGCAGCCACACTTCACTACATTTACGACCCGCTGTGCGGTTGGTGTTACGGCGCCGAGCCGCTGCTGAGCGCCGCCCGGAGCGTGTTATCGATCCAGTTGCACGGCGGCGGCATGATGACCGGCGCGAATCGCCAATCCGTATCGCCGCAGTTGCGTGACTACGTAATGCCCCACGACCGGCGCATCGCCGAGTACACCGGGCAACCGTTTGGCGAGGCGTATTTCGAAGGTTTGTTGCGGGACCACGGTGCGGTGTTCGATTCAGCCCCGCCGACCAGCGCCGTGCTGGCCGCAGAAAAAATCGCCGGTCGCGGGCTGGAATTATTGGCGCGTTTGCAAACGGCGCACTACGTCGAAGGTCGCCGAATTGCCGATAAGGACGTGCTGCTGACCCTGGCCGAATCCATCGGTTTGGATCCCCAAGCCTTCACCGCCGCTTTCAGTGAAATCCTTGGCGCAGCAACTCAAGCGCACATCAATGACAGCCGCCAATGGCTGGCAAAAGTCGGTGGCCAGGGCTTCCCCACGCTGGCCCTGGAGCAGAATGGGCAGCTGCAATTGCTCGATATCAGCCCCTGGTTGGGCAAGCCAGAAGCCTTCGTTGAGTGGCTGAGACAAAGAGTCGCAATTTCGATTCAACCCACCCAATCGAGTGCACCAATGTGTGGCCTGCAGGGGTGTGCAGATCCAGGAAGTGCTTGATAGAGCCTTACGCAATGATGGCTATTTAATGTTTCTTAGACTTTTTTAGCCTAAATACAGAAGATTCACGAAATTGACACACAGTAAAGGGCGCGGATAGGATTCGCCCCAACGCCTGTGGCTAACCGCCATGACTTCCCCAATAAAAAAAGGCCCGCGGCATTTCACGTCGTCCGCGGGCCTTTTTTTATCTGGGAAAGTCGACACCAGAAAAGCAACACGGAGCCTGGTGTCACAGCGCGTACTCAACCAGTAATAAGGAATATAAGAAAATGTTGAAGCAACGGATGGGGCTGATCGCTCTGGGGATTTTGAGCGCTACGCAAGCAATGGCTGACGACCAATCCCAATCGAAGGGTTTTGTTGAAGACAGCCACCTGAACATCGCGGCACGCAACGCTTACATCAGCCGCGACTACAAAAACGGCAAGCAAGACAAAGCCGAATGGGGCCAGGGCTTCATCGGCAAGTTCGAATCCGGTTTCACCCAAGGCACCGTTGGTGTGGGTGTGGACGTGATCGGCCAATACGCCATTCGCCTGGATGGTGGTAAAGGTCGCAGCGGCGCTGGCGGTATCGACTTCTTCAAGCAAGGCGACAGCGGCGAAGCGGCCAACGACCTGGCCAAGGGCGGCGCTGCCGTCAAGGCACGCATCTCCAACACCGTGATCAAGTACGGTGATCAGATGCCAGCCGTGCCGGTCCTGGAATACGACAACTCCCGCCTGTTGTCCGAAACCTATACCGGTACCTCGATCGTCTCCAAGGAAATCGCCGGCCTGCAGCTGGACGCTGGTCACTTCACCAAGGAAGCTCGCAAGAGCGCCGAGGGTTCCGACAGTGGCGCGCTGAAAAGCATCGACTACATCGGCGGTAGCTACAAATTCACCGAAAGCCTGTCGGCAGCGCTCTACGCTTCCAACATGCAGGACGTGCTGAAGAAGCAATACGTCAACGTCAACTACGTGCTGGCCCTGCCAGAGAAGCAATCGTTGACCTTCGACTTCAACGGCTACAAGACCAAGCTCGACCGTAGCTTCGCCCTGGAAAACCAAGGTGACGCAGACGCTCGCGACAACAAAATCTGGAGCCTGGGCGCCACGTGGGCCGTTGGCCCGCACAGCTTCACCGTGGCTCACCAGCGCAGCACCGGTGACACCGGTTACCTGTACGGCGGCTACCGCAACGCAGGCGGCATCGGCGACGGTGGCAACACCATCCTGCTGGCCAACTCCTACTGGTCTGACTTCAACGGCAAGGACGAGCGCTCCTGGCAAGCAGGCTACGGCCTGGACTTCAGCGCCTTCGGCGTGCCTGGCCTGACCTACAACATCGCCTACGTGCGCGGCACCAACATTGACGACGGTTCCAACCGCGGCAGTGGCACCGAGCGTGAAATCTTCAACCAGTTCAAATACGTAGTACAGAGCGGCCCGGCCAAAGACCTGAGCCTGCGTGCCCGTGCGTCGTGGTTGCGCGTTTCCAACAACGCCAGCAACTACAACGTGGGTGGTAACGAGATCCGCCTGTTCGCCGACTACCCAATCAACGTTTTCTAATTGATTCGGCGTCGCGCCTGATTCAAGGCGATAAAAACCCCGACTGGTTCGGGGTTTTTTTATGCCTGCGATCAGCGCTTGCTGGCGGCTGCGATGATCACATCTGCGACCTTTTGCGGCTGCGACAGCATCGGCACATGGCTGGTTTGCACCACGGTGGTGGTGGCATTGATTTTCTTCGCGTAGGCCTGCTCCAGGCCCGGGTCGATCATGCGGTCCTTGGCGGCGACGATGTAATAGTTGGGTTTGGTTTTCCAGGCGGCGACCGTGATTTTATCGTCGAACGCCTTGCCCAGAATCGGCCCCTGGGTCACGGCAATCAGGTTGGCCTGGTCGGCAGGCAAGTCCTGGGCGAAGTTTTTCGCCACGGACGCGGCGGGCAAATACAAGTAGCCGGAAGTGTCGGCACTGATGGTCTCGATACCCGGCGGGGTTGGGTAGCCTTTCTCGGACTCGGCAGAGCTCTGGCCCTCGGACGGCGCGAACGCGGCCACATAAACCAGTGCCTTGACCTTGTCGCTGGTGCCGCCCTGAGTAATTACACTGCCGGCCCACGAATGGCCCACCAGAACCACCCGCCCACTCTGGGCATCAATCACCCGCTGGGCGGCGGCCACATCATCTGCCAGGGACGTCAGCGGGTTTTGCACCGCCACCACCTTCAAGCCTTTGGCCTGCAACAACGGAATCACCTTGTTCCAGCTGGAGCCATCGGCAAAGGCGCCGTGCACCAGCACCACGGTGGTGTCCGACAGCGCCGGGGTGGCGGCATAGGCCTGGCCGGTGAGCATCGCGGCGGACATCAGTGTAGGCAGCAACAGGGTTTTGACTGTGGATTTAAGCATGTGGGGCACGTCCGTAAGTGAGGGGTTATCGGCCAGCACTCAAGGCGTTTGCAGCCTGCCTTAAGCCTGTAGGCAAGACGCGCGGGGAGGGCGGTTATTCCAGGGAGCAGTAAAAAAAAACGCAGCGCCGGACGTCTCGATTGATTACATAGCATCACTAATGAAGTACTCCGCCCCGCCTTTATCCACCTCAAGCAACCTCTTAAATTGGCCTCACTGCCTGCCCACCATGTCGATGGGCAAGTCACTGGAGCCTTGTCATGCCATTTGTCAGCGTACGTATCACCCGCGACGGCGTTACCTCGGAGCAGAAAGCCCAGGTCATTGCCGAGATCACCGAAACCCTCGAACGCGTCCTCAACAAACGCCCCGACCTGACCCACATCGTCATCGAAGAAGTCGACACCGATAACTGGGGCTACGCCGGCATCACCACCACCCAGTACCGCAAACAGCTCGCGGAAAATCCGTCATGAGCACGCCTGTCACCATCGACTTCATCTCCGACGTGGTGTGCCCGTGGTGCGCCCTCGGCGCCACCGCCCTGGAGCAAGCCATCGACAACCTGGCGGGCGAAGTGAAGGTTGAACTGACCTACAAACCCTTCGAACTCAACCCTGACATGCCGGCCGAAGGCGAAAACGCCGTCGCCCACATGATGCGCAAATACGGGCGCAGCGCTGAAGAAGTTGCCAGCGGCAAAAGGATGTTGATGGAGCGGGGTGCGGCCATCGGCTTCACCTTCGACCTGGAAAAGCGCAGCCACTTCTACAACACCTTCGACGCCCATCGGTTGCTGTTCTGGGCGTTGCAGCAAGGGCGCCAGCTCGAGCTGAAAAAGGCGCTGTTGCGCGGGTATTTCAGCGATGGCCAGAACGTCAGCGACCACGAAACCCTGGCGCGTCTGGCCGCCGAGGCCGGGCTGGAAATTGAAAGCGCACGACGGGTGCTGGGCTCTACCGCCTACGCCAATGAAGTGCGCGAGCTGGAAGCGTTCTACCGCGAGCACGGCATCAACTCCGTACCGGCCATGGTCCTCAATGGCCGCCAGCTGGTCTCCGGGTCGCAATCCGTCAGTTACTACGAACAGATGCTGCGGGAAATGTCCGCCGCGGCTGCTTGAACCATCCCATTTTCCATATAGAGGTTTCATCATGAGCAATTCGAAAAAAGTCGTTGTGATCACCGGCGCATCCCAAGGCCTGGGCGCTGCTGCAGTGAAGGCTTACCGCGAGCTGGATTACCGCGTGGTTGCCACCTCCCGGTCGATCAAACCGTCGACGGATCCGGACATCCTCACCGTGGCCGGCGACATCGCCGACCCGGCCACCGCCGAGCGCGTCATCCGCGAAGGCGTAGCGCGTTTTGGCCGCATCGACAGCCTGATCAACAACGCCGGGATCTTCGTCGCCAAACCGTTCACCAGCTACACCCACGAAGACTACGTAAACGTGTTGGCGGTGAACCTGAACGGGTTCTTCTACATCACCCAACTGGCGATTACCGAGATGCTGAAACAGGGCGCCGGGCACATCGTCAACATCACCACCAGTTTGGTGGACCACGCGATTGATGGCGTGCCGTCGGTGCTGGCCTCGCTGACCAAAGGCGGGCTGAATTCGGCGACCAAATCGCTGGCGATTGAATACGCCAAGCGCGGGATTCGCGTGAACGCGGTGAGCCCAGGGATTATCAAAACGCCGATGCATGGGGAAGAAACGCATGCGGCGTTGGGCAGCCTGCATCCGGTTGGGCATATGGGGGAGGCGCGGGATATTGCGCAGGCGATTGTGTATTTGGAGTCGGCTGGGTTTGTGACGGGTGAGATTCTGCATGTGGATGGTGGGCAGAGTGCTGGTCACTAAGCGACGCGGTTGAACGAAAAACGCCCCGGACCGTGATGGTTCGGGGCGTTTTTTGGGTGGCGTGTAATGCGGTCAACCGACTGTTGTAGGGGCAACCTGCTCCAATGCCCGATCTGCCAGCAGTGAACTCAACTCGATCAATTGCTGAATTCCCAATGCCACTGCCCTTTGTGATCCTTCCAGCTCAAATGCCAGGTTCGAAACCATTTCGTTAGCCGACGAGAGGGTTTCTGCTGCATTGGCCAGCAGCGTTTCGGTGTCCACATCGGGACAACTCCCCGGTGTGGATCGGCTACGACCCCAGCCGCACCCGCGACGACGCCACCTGTGTGGTGGTGGCCCCGCCGCTGGAGCAAGGCGGAAAGTTCAGGATCCTGGAAAAGCACTCGTGGCGCGGGCACTCGTTCACCTTCCAGGCGGCCCAGGTCAAGAAACTGTGCGAGCGCTTCAACGTGCAATACATCGGGATCGATATCACCGGTGTGGGGTACGGTGTGTTCGACCTGGTGCGCGACTTCTTCCCGCGGGCCACGCCGATTCACTACAGCCTGGAAACCAAAAGCACGCTGGTGCTCAAGGCGCAGGACACGATCCAGGGCCGCCGCATCGAATGGGATGCCGGCTGGAACGACATCGCCGCCGCCTTCCTGACCATCAAGCGCGGCGCCACCACCAGCGGCCAGATCACCTACAGCGCATCCCGCACCGACGCCACCGGCCA
>NZ_JACARK010000956.1:0-3927 GCF_013386655.1 Pseudomonas sp. K5002
GTCGTTGCCGCGCAGGGTCTGGTGAGTCTCGGCCAGGCCCAGTTCCCACGGCGCACCGGCGTACTTGATGGAGGTCAGCGGCGAAGCGCCGGTGCCGCCGTCGTAGCCGGAGATGGTGATCAGGTCGGCATAGGCCTTGGCCACACCCGCGGCGATGGTGCCCACGCCGGCTTCTGCGACCAGTTTCACCGAGACCAGGGCCTGCGGGTTGACTTGTTTGAGGTCGAAAATCAGCTGCGACAAATCCTCGATCGAGTAGATGTCGTGGTGCGGCGGCGGTGAAATCAACGTCACGCCCGGCACTGCATAACGCAGCTTGGCGATCAGGCCGTTGACCTTGCCGCCTGGCAGTTGCCCGCCTTCGCCCGGCTTGGCGCCCTGGGCAACCTTGATCTGCAGCACTTCGGCGTTGACCAGGTATTCCGGGGTCACACCAAAGCGGCCAGTGGCGACCTGCTTGATTTTCGAGCTCTTGATGGTGCCGTAGCGCGCCGGGTCTTCACCGCCTTCGCCGGAGTTGGAACGCGCACCCAGGCGGTTCATGGCCTCGGCCAGGGCTTCGTGAGCCTCAGGCGACAAGGCGCCCAGGGAAATACCGGCGGAGTCGAAACGCTTGAGGATCGATTCCAGTGGCTCGATCTCGCTGATGGCCAGCGGCGTGTCCAGGGTTTTCACCTTGAACAGGTCGCGGATCATCGACACCGGGCGGTTATCCACCAGCGCGGTGTATTCCTTGAACTTGGCGTAGTCGCCTTGCTGCACGGCGGCTTGCAGGGTGTTGACCACGTCCGGGTTGTAGGCGTGGTATTCGCCACCGTGCACGAACTTCAGCAGGCCACCTTGCTGGATCGGCTTGCGCGCGCTCCAGGCTTCGGCGGCCAGGGCTTTCTGCTCGGCTTCGATGTCGACGAAACGCGCACCCTTGATGCGGCTCGGCACGCCACGGAAGCTCATCTCGCAAACTTCTTCCGACAGGCCGATGGCTTCGAACAATTGCGCGCCGCGGTAGGACGTGACGGTGGAGATGCCCATCTTCGACAGGATCTTCAGCAGGCCCTTGGTGATGCCTTTACGGTAGTTCTTGAACACCTCGTAGAGGTCGCCCAGCACTTCGCCGGTACGGATCAGGTCGCCGAGTACTTCGTAAGCCAGGAACGGATACACCGCCGAGGCGCCGAAGCCGATCAACACCGCAAAGTGATGCGGGTCGCGGGCGGTGGCGGTTTCAACCAGGATGTTGGAATCGCAACGCAGGCCCTTTTCGGTCAGGCGGTGGTGTACCGCGCCGGTGGCCAGGGAAGCGTGGATCGGCAGCTTGCCCGGGGCGATATGGCGGTCGGTCAGCACGATCTGGGTACGGCCGGCACGCACGGCTTCTTCCGCCTGATCGGCGACATTGCGCACCGCGGCTTCCAGGCCGAGGCTCTCGTCGTAGTTCAGGTCGATGATCTGCCGGTCGAAGCCTGGGCGATCCAGGGTCATCAACGAGCGCCACTTGGCCGGGGAAATGACCGGCGAGCTGAGGATCACGCGGGAAGCGTGCTCAGGCGATTCCTGGAAGATGTTGCGCTCGGCACCGAGGCACACTTCCAGGGACATCACGATGGCTTCGCGCAGCGGGTCGATCGGCGGGTTGGTCACCTGGGCGAACTGCTGGCGGAAATAGTCGTACGGCGTGCGCACGCGCTGGGACAGCACGGCCATTGGCGTGTCATCGCCCATGGAGCCAACGGCCTCATAGCCCTGCTCGCCCAGTGGGCGCAGCACCTGGTCACGTTCTTCGAAGGTGACCTGGTACATCTTCATGTACTGCTTGAGCTGGTCGACGTCGTAGAAGGCAGAACCGTGGTCGTTGTCTTCCATGGTTGCCTGGATGCGCAGGGCATTCTTGCGCAGCCATTGCTTGTACGGATGACGGGACTTCAAGCGGTTGTCGATGGCATCGGTGTCAAGGATCTGACCGGTCTCGGTGTCCACGGCGAGGATCTGGCCCGGGCCAACGCGGCCCTTGGCGATCACGTCTTCCGGCTTGTAGTTCCACACGCCGATTTCCGACGCCAGGGTGATGAAGCCGTTGGTGGTGGTCACCCAGCGCGCCGGGCGCAGGCCGTTACGGTCGAGCAGGCACACGGCGTAGCGACCGTCGGTCATTACCACGCCGGCCGGGCCGTCCCACGGTTCCATGTGCATCGAGTTGTACTCATAGAACGCCCGCAGGTCGGGGTCCATGGTCTCGACGTTCTGCCACGCTGGCGGAATGATCATGCGCACGCCACGGAACAGGTCGATGCCGCCAGTGACCATCAGTTCGAGCATGTTGTCCATGCTGGAGGAGTCGGAACCCACGCGGTTGACCAGCGGGCCGAGCTCTTCCAGGTCCATCAGGTCGTTGGCGAACTTGGTGCGACGGGCCACGGCCCAGTTGCGGTTGCCGGTGATGGTGTTGATCTCGCCGTTGTGGGCGAGGAAGCGGAATGGCTGGGCCAGCGGCCATTTCGGCAGGGTATTGGTGGAGAAGCGCTGGTGGAACACGCAGATTGCGGTTTGCAGGCGCGCATCGCTCAGGTCTGGATAGAAGGCGGTCAAGTCCGCCGGCATCATCAGGCCTTTATAAATGATGGTCTTGTGGGAAAAGCTGCAGATGTAGTGGTCGGTGTCGGCGGCATTGGCCACGGACGAGCGACGACGAGAGGTGAACAGCTTGATCGCCATGTCCTGGTCGCTCAGGCCGTCGCCTGCGATGAACACTTGTTCGATCTGCGGCAGGCGCTCCAGGGCCAGGCGGCCCAGTACGCTGGTGTCGATCGGCACTTTGCGCCAGCCGACGAGCTGCAGGCCAGCAGCCAGGATCTCGCGGTTCATGTTCTCGCGAGCAGCTTCGGCTTTTACCGGGTCCTGGTTGAAGAACACCATGCCCACAGCGTACTGCTTGGGCAAATCGGCGCCGAAATGTTCCTTGGCGACTGCGCGCAGGAACTGGTCGGGCTTTTGAATCAGCAAGCCGCAACCGTCACCGGTCTTGCCGTCGGCGTTGATCCCACCGCGGTGGGTCATGCAGGTCAGGGCCTCGATGGCCGTTTGCAAAAGGGTATGACTGGGCTCGCCCTGCATGTGGGCTATCAGGCCGAAACCGCAGTTATCCTTGAATTCATCGGGTTGGTACAGACCTGCTTTCATAGACACTTTCTCACCAGGCTGCCTCTTATTCCGAGGCAAATTTCTTTTCAATTCAACCGGTTACCTTCCACGCCGAACGTACGCCGGCTTAGCGGGGGCAAAAGGGAGGTCATTGTACACACCGACACAGACGCTCACAAATTTAGCGACGAAATGTCGCAAATCTATGTCGCATTTATGAAAGGTTTAAAGCGATATGCTGTGCTAGTCAAAACTTTTTTAATTTTGACCGCTACGACTCAAAAGCCACTGTGACGCAGACACCACAAAGCGCGCGGCCTTCAGGGCTGCACGCTGTGTTGTTTTTTTTGAGGTGCCGAGAGGGCGGCCTGGGTAAGGCCGCCGGATCTTCAGCGAGTTGTTGCCAGTTCTTGTTGAACGCTGGCGACAGTGCGAGGCCAAGGTTTACCAGCCTGAACCTTCGCTGGCAAGGCCTTGATAGCGGATTCCGCTGCTGTACGGCTGGAGAAGTTGCCGTAAGTGATCACGTAGAGAGGCTTGCCGTTGAGCACTTTCTTGAAATAACGGTACTCGCCGCCCTGCTCTTTCACGAACGCCTGGGCGTTGGCTTCGGAGCTGGTGCCGAGGATCTGCACCACGAAGTTACCGGTAGGCTGGCTGGCATACCAGCTGCTGCCGGCAGCGCCAGTCGCGGCCTTGGCCACGACGGCCGGTTTTTCGGCAGGCTTGGCGGCTGGAGCCGGTTTGGCCGCAGGCGCCGGGGCGACCGGCTTGGCAACAGGCGCAGGC
>NZ_JACARK010000957.1:0-2926 GCF_013386655.1 Pseudomonas sp. K5002
AGGCAATTGCCGGCTGAGCAACCACGCGGTTGGCAACAACGCGGCGACGCCCAAGGCACGCTTGAGTACTGCACGCCGTCCCGGTTGCGGACGATCAAGGCTGGCCATGGCCAACGCTGGCGGCAAGTCGGTAAACCGTTGGCGCAGCGATTGGGCTTTTTGCCAGATCTGCTCATGCTGGGGATGGCTGTCACGCCACTGCTGCAGGCGGGCGTGATCTCGTTCGGTGGCGCTGCCGGACTCCAGCAACGCCAGCCATTGCGCCGCCGCCCGGGCGAGATCCGGCGCAGTACGGCTCACAGTTCCACCAGCAGGCAATGCTCGTAAGCCTGGGCCATGTAGCGCTTGACCGTACGCTCGGATACCTTGAGCCGCTCGGCAATCTCCCGATAGGCGAGTCCTTCCAGCTGGCTCCAAAGAAACGCGCGGCGCACTACCGCCGGCAAACCGTCGAGCAATTCATCCAGGGCTTGCAGGGTTTCCAGCAGCAACCAGCGTTGCTCCGGCGACGGCACGCAAGCCTCCGGCAACTGCATCAACGCATTGAGATACGCCTGTTCCAGACTGCGCCGCTGGTGAAAATTCACCAGCAAGCGCTTGCCCACCGTCACCAGATAGGCCCGGGGCTCCTGCAATTGCGCAATCGGCTGCGCGCTGGCCAGCACCCGCAGGAACGTGTCCTGGCTCAGGTCGGCCGCATCCCAGGCGTTGCCCAAGCGGCGCCGCAGCCAGCTTTCGAGCCAGCTGCGGTGGTCGCGATAGAACGTGTGAAGGCTGGGTTCAGCGAGGTGCGTCGGCACTACAGCATCATTCATGGCAAGTAACCTGCGCGGCGCGAGTCAGTCTCAAATGAGATTCATTCTATTTAATAACCTGCCGGCGTACCACGTTCTTTTGCACACGATGTTTAAAGCATTGCGGCCTTTTGCCTGAGCATGTCGATAAACAACCCCAACTCGCGGCTCACCGGGTCGCCCTTGCGCAGCAGCATCCCGAACGGTGCCAGTTGCACCTCCAGCACCACCGGCAAGGCCACCACGAGGCCCATTTTCAAGTAATCCCGCAGGGCGCTTTCCGAGAGCACCATGATCGCGTCGGTGAGTTGAATCAGTTGCTGCATGGAATACACAGAACTGCACTCGATAATGTCCGCCGGCTGCGGCAAGGCCAGGTGTTGCAATGCTTCATCAAAACCAATGCGCGCCGGGCTGGTTTGCGGTTGCAGAATCCACGGCCAGTCACTGACCAGTTCCGCCAGCGGCAGATGCTCGCGCTGGGCCAGGGGGTGGCCGGCGTGCACCACCACCAGCATGCGTTCGTTGCCCAGGGGCTCAAAGGTGTAATGCTCACTGTCGGTGGCGGCGTTGCGCCGGGCGATGGCCAGGTCGATGCGGCCTTGCTCCAGCAACTGGATCACCTGGTCGCTGGTATCGCCCATGATGCGAATGCGCATCTGCGGGTTGAGGGTTTTGATCTGCGCAATGGAGTCCATCACAAGGTCCGGCGCCGCGCCCATGATGGTGCCGATCGACAAATACCCGTAGCCGCCCTGCTGGCGCATCATCAGTTCCTCGGCGCAGCGGTCGAGGCCACTCAGCGCCGACTCGGCAAAGCGGATCAATTCCTTGCCCAGTGCCGTCGGGCGCATGCCCCGGGGCAGGCGCTCGAACAGGTCACAGGCAAACATATCCTCGATCTCGCGCAACATGCGCGTCGCCGCCGGCTGCGACATGTTCAGGCTTTGGGACGCACGGTGCAGGTTCTGGCTGGAACTCAAGGCCACCAGCATATGCAGATGCTTGTAGCGCAGGCGGTTGAACAGGCTGCGGGAGATTGCGGGACTACTCATTTTTTTCCTTGTTATCGATACCCTGAGGTTATCAGTTGTAAGCGAGATTCGATTTGTAGCGTATAGATGGAGCGCCGTACAGTCCTTCCCATAAGAACAAAACAACTGGACTGAACAATGAAGACCCTGCCTGCGTCCTTGCTCGCCAAGATTTCCTGGCGGCTGCTGCCCTTTCTGCTGTTGATGTACATCATGGCCTTCCTCGACCGCGCCAACGTCGGGTTCGCCAAGCAAGCCTTCCAGGCCGACACCGGCCTCAGTGATGCCGCCTTCGCCTTTGGCGCCGGGGTGTTTTTTGTCGGCTATGCGCTGCTGGAAGTGCCGAGCAACCTGATCATGCATCGCGTCGGTGCCCGCCTGTGGATGTGCCGGATCATGGTCAGTTGGGGCCTGGTGTCCGCCGCCATGATGTTTGCCCATAACGAAACCAGCTTCTACCTGTTGCGCTTCCTGCTGGGCGTGGCCGAAGCCGGATTCTTCCCCGGGGTGATTCTCTACCTCACCTACTGGTTCCCCTCTGCCGTGCGCGGCAAGGCCATGGGTTTCTTTTACTTTGGCGCGCCCCTGGCCTTCATCTTCGGCAGCCCGCTCTCGGGCCTGTTGTTGGAGCTGGACGGGTTCTCTGGGCTGCACGGCTGGCAATGGCTGTTCGCGGTGGAAGGCCTGATGGCCACCGCGGTTGGCATCTGGGCCTACTGGTACCTGGACAACCGCCCCGCCGATGCCAAATGGCTGAGCGTTGCAGAGCGCCGCCAGATCCAGGACCTGCTCGACCGCGAAGACCAGCACAAAACCTCTCATGGCCGTAGCCTGCTCACTGTGCTGTGCCAGCCCAGCGTGCTGTACCTGTGCCTGGTGTACCTACTGATCCAGGCCAGCGTTTACGGCGTGGTGTTCTACTTGCCAACCCAGGTCGGTGGGCTGCTGGGGACCAGGGTCGGCTTGATGGTGGGCCTGGTCTCGGCGATTCCCTGGGTCTGTGCGCTGTTCGCCGCGTGGTGGATTCCCGGCTATTCCGACCGCACCGGCGAGCGCCGCAAAACCGCGTCCCTGACCCTGTTGATGGCCGCCGCCGGG
>NZ_JACARK010000958.1:0-2489 GCF_013386655.1 Pseudomonas sp. K5002
GCTTGCCGCCCAGGCGCCAGTTGTCCGGGCGCTCGGGCCAGATCATCCAGGTCTGGGTCTGTGGCGCCCATTCGGCAGGCATGTAGAAGCCGTCGGCGCGGGGGGTGCTGTGCAAAGTGGTCATGGCGATTCAGGACTCCAGGGAACCGTCGAGGGTTTTAAGCGCACCATACAGGTTCGGACGGCGGTCGCGGAACGAACCCCAGGCGCTGCGAATGTGTTCAAGTTCATCGAGATCGAAGCGGTGCACCAGGATGCCTTCTTCGGTTTCGTTGAGTTCTTCTACTTTCTCGCCGAACTGATTGGCAATGAAGGACGAGCCGTAGAAGGTGATGTCGTAGCCGTCTTGCTCCTCGTTACCGATGCGGTTGCTGGCGATCAGCGGCATCAGGTTGGCGCCGGCATGGCCTTGCTGTACCCGCTGCCAGTGGTCACGGGACGAAATTGTCTTGTCGTGGGGCTCGCTGCCGATGGCGGTCGGGTAGAACAGGATTTCCGCGCCTTGCAGCGCCATGCTGCGGGCGGCTTCCGGGAACCACTGGTCCCAGCAGATGCCCACGCCGATCTTCGCGTAGCGGGTGTTCCACACCTTGAAGCCAGTGTCGCCGGGGTTGAAGTAATACTTTTCATGGTAGCCCGGGCCGTCCGGGATGTGGCTTTTCCGATAAATCCCGAGGTTGGAGCCGTCCGCGTCGATGATCGCAATGCTGTTGAAACGCGCGCGGCCGGCCAGTTCATAGAAACTGATGGGCAACACCACCTGCAGTTCCCGGGCGACCTTCTGGAAGTGCTTGATCGCGACGTTATCTTCAACCGTGGTCGCCAGTTGCAGGTAGTCCGGGTTCGGCTTCTGGCAGAAGTACGGGGCCTCGAACAGCTCCTGGATCAGGATGATCTGCGCGCCCTTGGCGGCGGCCTCACGCACCAGCCTTTCAGCGGTTTCGAGATTGGCATCAAGGTCCCAGGAACAGGCCATCTGGGTCGCGGCAACGGTAACGATACGGCTCATGAATCATCTCCTCGGCGGCGGGCAAGTGGACGCCTTTATAGCGGATAAAAATCGGCTTTTGAAGCTATTAAATATCCACCCATCGAAAAATGATCAAATTTTACCGATAAAAATCGAGTTTATTGTTACAAGCCTTCCTCCAGAACTTTCGCCAGCATGTCGACGAAGAAATCCACACTGTGCCGTGAGGTGACCATCGGCGGCTTGATCTTGAGGATGTTCAGGTAGTCGCCGGTGGGCTGCATGAAGATCCCCAGCTCCCGCAGTCGGTCACACAGCAGCGCAGTCTCTTCGGTGGCCGGTTCCAGGGTCTGTCGATCGCGGACCAATTCCAGCCCCAGGTAAAACCCGGAACCATGCACTGCGCCCACCAATGGATACTGCTCGACCAGCGCCTCCAACCGCGCCTTGAAGTGTCCGCCCACCTCCTGGGCGTTTTCCCACAGCTTTTCTTCCTCCATCACATCCAGCACCGCCATGCCGATCCGGCAACTCACCGGGCTGCCTCCCGATGAGGAGAAGAAGTAACCCTCGGCCTCCAGCGCCTCGGCGATTTCCCGGCGGGTGATCACCGCGCCCAACGGCTGGCCATTGCCCATGCCCTTGGCCATGGTGATGATGTCCGGCACCACGCCCTGCTCTTCAAAGCCCCAGAAGAAATGCCCCATGCGGCCGTAGCCCACCTGCACTTCGTCGGCGATGCACACGCCGCCCTGCTCACGAACCAGCGCGTACACCTGCTGCAAATAACCGGGCGGCAAGGAAATCCCGCCGGCATTGCCATACACCGGCTCGCAAATGAAACCCGCCAGCTGGCGATTCTGCGCGGCGATTTTCGCCAGGTTGTGTTCCACGCTGCGTACGTAGTCGGGGGCGCTGTCCTGCCCGCGAAACTCGCCGCGATAGGTATTCGGCGCGGTCACCGGGTGCACCCAGTCCGGGCGGCTGCTCAAGGCCTGGGGGTTGTCGGCAATCGAAGTCGACACCGCATCCGCCGCCACCGACCAGCCGTGGTACGCCTCCAGCACGCTGAGCATGTCGCGCCCACCGCTGTAGGCCCAGGCCAGGCGAATCGCCAGGTCGTTGGCCTCGGTGCCGCTGTTGACCAGGAACACCCGGTCCATGGAGTCCGGCGCCAGCGCCAGCAAACGCTCGGAGAATTCGGCAATCGCCGCATAGTGGAAGCGCGAGTTGGTGTTGAGCAGCGACCATTGCCGCGCCGCCACCTCGGCCATGCGCGGGTGACCGTGGCCGAGGACGGCGACGTTGTTGAGCATGTCGAGGTAGGAACGGCCCTGCATGTCGATCAGGTGGTTGCGCCAGCCGCGCTCGATGCGCGGCGGGTCGACGTAATAGTGCTTCTGCGAGCGGGCGAAGCTGGCGTCCCGACGCGCCAGCAGGGCTTCGGGGTCCAGCTCCGGCTCGGCGTCGCAGGCCAGTCCCAGCAACGTGGCCGGGGATGGGCAGAGCGTTTGCCATG
>NZ_JACARK010000959.1:0-1816 GCF_013386655.1 Pseudomonas sp. K5002
ACGAAGGTCTGCAGGCTGTCGCTCCACCCGCACAGCAGTGACGACAGGCTGAACAGCACGATTGCCCAACCGAATACCCGCCGCGAGCCAAAGCGGTCGGCCAGCCAGCCGCTGATGGGAATGAACACCGCGACGGCGAGCATGTAGGCGCTCATACCGATGTTCACGTCCACCGCGCCCACGCCGAAGGTTTTGGCGATGTCCGGCAACGCGGTCGCGATCACGGTGGCATCGAGGTTCTCCATGAAGAAGGTGACGGCGACCAACAAGGCAATCAGGGTTGAGCGGCGTTGGGAGGTCGACGTCATTGCTGTTCACTCATGGTTTCGAATCGGCACTTTATCAATAAGTGCGTCCTTTATGGTCCGCGAAATGCCTGCCTCACAACGTGGCGCCCGGTAACGAATTGCCCCGAATTGGGGTGCGCGCTTGCAAAAAAAGGCTGTCTCACGCGTCAAAACCCATCAAAAACCTGAAAAATTCATTGGTTGGCACGATAACCGCTTATTAGCCAATAAAGGATTGTTGAACAATCCAAATCTCCCTGCATCCAGCAACCGAGGCGACGAACATGCAAAAAGGTCTGACGGGCAAGAACACCCTGCGCACATTGGCGCTAGCGATCACCCTGGCGTGCGTGACGCCGCTGCTGTCGGCTGCCGAAATCAAGGGCACCCTGAAACCGGGCGAGCTGTCCATCGGCTCCGACCTCACCTACCCGCCTTACACCTACCTTGAGCAAAAGACCCCGGCCGGTTTCGACCCGGAGTTCATGCAACTGATGGGCAAGCAACTGGGGCTCAAACCACGTTTTCTCGACACCCGTTTCGCCAACCTGATCCTCGGCGTCAACGCCCGGCGTTTCGACGTGGTGGCCTCGGCGCTGTACGTCACGCCAGAACGCGCCAAGCAGGTGGATTTCCTCAGCTACCTGAAGACCGGTTCTTCGCTGATGGTGCTCAGCGCCGGCGACTTCAAGCCCCAGCGCCCGGAAGACCTGTGCGGCAAGCGTGTCGGGTCGATCAAGGGCGCGTCGTGGGTGCCAAAGCTGAACAAGGTTTCGGCGGACTACTGCCTCCCAGCGGGCAAGCCAGCGATCGAGTCGCGTGAGTTCCCGACGTCGCCGGAAGCCGCCCAGGCCCTGCTCGCCCAGGCGGTGGACGTGCAGATGGAAGACGCGGCGGTCGCCAAGATCACCGTGGAAAAACTGCAGGGCAAAACCGTGATCAGCTCCAACGAATTGATCTACCCGGTGGTGGTCGGCCTGGCCGTGCGCAAGGAAAACCCGGCACTGCTCCAGGCGCTGACCGGCGCCCTGAGCCAGATCAAGCAGGACGGCAGCTACGGCAAGCTGCTGGCGCGCTACAACCTGGCCGAGCCGAACGCCGCCGAGATCAGTGCGGCACTGGGTAACTGAAACGCGGAGCACCTTTATGCAATTCGATTGGCACTACACCCTGGGCTTGTTATGGAACGGCGACTTCTGGCGAGCCGTCGGCACCGTGGTCGAACTGAGCCTGGAAACCTGGCTGCTGGGCATTGTGCTGGGGTTTTTCCTGGCCCTGGCGCGGCAGTCGGAGCGCCGCTGGCTGCGGGACTCCGCTGGCGTCTACATCTGGTTCTTCCGCAGCCTGCCGTTGCTGGTGCTGCTGATCTTCGTCTACAACCTGCCGCAGGTGTTTCCGTCCACCAGCGTGGTGTTGTCCAACCCCTACTCCGCGGGCCTGATCGCCCTGGTGCTGAGTGAGGCGGCCTACATCGCCGAGATCCATCGGGGCGGCCTGCTGGCGGTGGTCAAGGGGCAGCGCGAAGCCGG
>NZ_JACARK010000960.1:0-3424 GCF_013386655.1 Pseudomonas sp. K5002
CCTTGGGCAGCGGATGCTGGCCGAGCAGGGCGGCGGTGACGAACGCCAGGCTCAGGCCGGTGCCGTCGGTGAGGTCCTGCCATGACAGGTTCTTGCGCGCCTTGATGTCGATGACGGTGTCGGCCAGGGCCAGGCGTGGGGATTGGGCGAATTGGGATTGCAACATGGTGATGTCCTCTTGGGTTTGAATAAGGTTCAGGCGGCGTAGGCACGGGTGGCCGGGTGGTCGAGCAGCGACATGAAGCGCCCGTTGCGGCCATCCAGGGCGTCGATGGCGCCGCTTTCGATGTCGTAGACCCAGCCGTGCAGGCTCAGCCGGCCTTGTTCCAGGGCCAGGGCCACGGAAGGGTGGGTCTTGAGGTTGGCCAGTTGGGCGACCACGTTTTCCCGTACCAGCGAGTTCAGCCGGTCGGCATCCGATGCGTGAGTGCGGGCGGCATTGATCACCTTGGCCGACTCGGCGTGGCGCAGCCAGTTGGCCACGGCGGGCAAGTGGTCGAGGCATTTGCAGGTGGAGATCGCGGTCATGGCACCGCAGTCGGAGTGGCCGCAGATCACGATGTCGCTGACGCCGAGAACGGCCACTGCGTATTCGACGGTGGCCGACACGCCGCCAGGCTCCGGCCCGTAGGACGGGACGATGTTGCCGGCGTTACGGATCACAAACAGGTCACCGGGTTCCTGCTGGGTCAGCAGTTCCGGGACTACGCGGCTGTCGGAACAAGACACGAACAACGTGCCGGGGTTTTGCGTGGTAGCCAGGTGTTTGAACAGGTCGCTGCGTTGAGTGAAGGCTTCACCCTGGAACTTGCGGAAGCCGTCGATGAGATCTTGCATGGTGGTTCTCCTTGCGTCGCTGATGGGGCAAGGATGGAAGTTTTCAGCTATAGCGTCCAAGACCGGCTTATTATGGTTTCTATAAGTCATGCCTATAGTTGGAGCGCCTTCCATGTTGCTGCGTCATATCCGCTACCTGCTGGCCGTTGCCGAGCACCGTAATTTCACCCGGGCGGCGGAGGCGCTGCATGTGTCGCAGCCGACCTTGTCGCAGCAGATCCGGCAACTGGAAGACACTCTCGGTGCGCCACTGCTGGACCGTTCCGGCAGAAGCGTCAGCCTGACCGATGCAGGCGAGGCCTATGTGCGGTTTGCGCGCCTGGCCTTGCAGGATCTGCAGGCCGGCACCCGCGCCATGCATGACGTGCAGGACCTGAGCCGTGGCAGCTTGCGCCTGGCGATGACGCCGACATTTACCGCCTACCTGATCGGGCCGCTGCTGGCGCGATTTAACGGGCTGTATCCGGGGATTACAGTGAGTGTCGAGGAGCTGACCCAGGACCGCATGGAGGCGGCACTGACGGAGGATTTGCTGGATATCGGCATCGGTTTTACCGGCGAGCATTTGCCGGATATCGAGTGTGAAGGGGTGTTTGTCGAGGCGTTGAGCGTAGTGGTGAGCGCTGGTCATCCCGGCATTGATCGACAGTCGTGGCTCCAGCAGCCGTTGGTGCTGCTGAATGCCGGCTTCGCCACGCGTCGCTATATCGATGAGTATTTTCGCAGCCAGGCGGTGAAACCGCTGATTACCATGGAGGCCAATTCCATCAGCGCGATTATCGAAATCGTACGAAATACGCAGTTGGCGACCATCCTGCCCAGCGCGATTGCCCAGGTGCAGCCGGGGTTGCAGGCGGTGCCGCTGAGCCCGCCGTTGCCGCAACGCACGGCGGCGTTGCTCAGCCGCAGGGGAGGCTATCGCAGTGCGGCGTGCAAGGCGTTTGTCGAGCTGGTCAGGGCGCAGCCAGCCACTGATTGATGATGCCGTCGTACACGCCGGTCACCGTGCTCAAGTGCATCCACTGGTCCACATAACTCTTCCATGCGACATCATCGCGGGGCAGCAGGAACGCTTTCTCGCTGTACTGCATGTACCGCTCGGGATTCACCGCGCACAGTCCCGGCTTGAGCTTCTGCTGATACCGCGCCTCGCTGGCGTCGGTGATCATCACGTCCGCCTTGTTCGCCAGCAGTTCCTCGAAAATCGTCACGTTATCCGGGAACAGCGTCAGTTGTGCCTTGCCCAAATGCGCCCGCGCAAATACTTCATTGGTGCCGCCCGCAGGCTCGATCACGCGTACCTGCGGCTGGTTGATCTGCTCCACCGTCTGATAGCGCTGCACATCGGCGCAACGCACCAGCGGGATCTTGCCGTCGACGCCCAATGGCTGGCTGAAAAACGCCTTTTTCTGCCGCTCCAGGGACACTGAAATACCACCCACCGCAATATCACAGCGCTGGGCCAGGAAGTCCGGCATCAGGGTTTTCCAGGTGGTCGGCACCCACTTCACCTGCACCCCAAGGCTCTTGGCCAGCGACTGGGCCATCGAAATGTCGATGCCTTCGTAGCTGCCGTCCGGACGTAAATAGCTGTAGGGCTTGTAGTCGCCGGTGGTACAGACGCTCATTTCGCCGCGCTGGAGCACTTCATCCAGGCGCGACGCAGGGCTGTCGGCCAGGGCCTGGGCAGACAGGCCGGCCAGCAGGGAAAGGGTCAGCAATGCTTTCATGCGGTCGGGTCCTTGGGCATGGGCAGGGCCGCCATTATTTGCAAATGTTTAGCCACGGCACAACCAAACTCCATCAAGACTGGATTTAACGGCTTAACCTCGCGTGTGAGGCTGCCCGGCATCTCTTTACTGTGAATCCCGCATGGACGGTTCCCCCGACACACACCCTGAGACATCGCCAGGCGCCACCGCGTCCAGCCGTCCGGATCGTCGTCGGGTCACCGCTGATGCCCTCCCTTCCGAACTCGCCTTCTGGGCGCTCTGGCACTGCCGCCACGCACGCCCACCGGACACCTTTCTCCTACGTTGATTTGCCCGAATGGATGCCCCGCGCATCTGCCCGGCAGCGCCCGCGCGCCTGCCTGACGCGAACGTATGAGAATGCCCATGAGCACGCCCTTTGCCACCCTGCACGAAGCCCAGTCCTTTCTTGAGCAGAACCCGGATATCGAGATGTTCGAGCTGTTCATCCTCGACAACAACGGTGTGCCTCGCGGCAAACTGCTGCACCGCGATGAACTGCTGGCGGTCTATGAAAGTGGCCGGCCGCTGCCGAGTACCATCCTCGGCCTGACCATCAATGGCGACGACGTGGAGAACTCCGGGCTGGTCTGGGAAGTCGGTGATATCGACTGCCGCGCTTACCCGGTCAGCGGCAGTTTGCAGCGCATGCCGTGGCGCCTGATCCCGACGGCAGCAGTGCAAGTCAGCATGCACCCCACCGAAGGCATGCCCGCTACCGTGGCCGATCCCCGGCACCTGCTGGCCAGGGTGATTGACGACCTCAAGGCCGACGGCTATTACCCGGTGATGGCGGCGGAGCTGGAGTTCTATTTGCTCGACCAGAAACCCGACAG
>NZ_JACARK010000961.1:0-1983 GCF_013386655.1 Pseudomonas sp. K5002
CCGTGCCCAGGCACGCCTGGGCCGCCTGCTGGTGGCCAAGCCCGGCGCGACCGAAGCCGAACACCATGAAGCCGAAGGCCTGCTGAAAAGAGCCTTTGCCAATGGCGAAGGCAACACCCTGATCCCGCTGGCAATGCTCTACCTGCAATACCCGCACAGTTTCCCGAACATCAACGCCCAGCAGCAGATCAGCAAATGGCGCGCCTCGGGTTACCCGGAAGCCGGTCTCGCCCAGGTGCTGCTGTATCGCACCCAGGACACCTACGACCAGCACCTGGATGAAGTGGAAAGCATCTGCAAGGCGGCGCTGAACACCACCGATATCTGCTACGTCGAGCTGGCCACGGTCTACCAGAAAAAAGCCGAGCCGGAAAAACAGGCCGACCTGCTCAAGCAGATGGAAGCCGGCTACAGCCGCGGCACCGTCACCGCCCAACGGGTCGACAGCGTGGCTCGTGTACTGGGTGATGCAAGCCTGGGCAAGACCGACGAAAAAACCGCCCAGGCCCTGCTGGAAAAAATCGCCCCCGGCTACCCGGCCTCCTGGGTCAGCCTGGCGCAACTGCTCTACGACTTCCCGGAACTGGGCGACGTCGACCAGATGATGAAGTACCTCGACAACGGCCGCGCCGCCGACCAGCCCCGCGCCGAACTGTTGCTGGGCAAGCTCTACTACGAAGGCAAGTGGGTCCCGGCTGACGCCAAGGCCGCCGAAGAACACTTCCAGAAAGCCGTCGGCCGCGAAGTCGCCGCCGACTACTACCTCGGCCAGATCTACCGCCGTGGCTACCTGGGCAAGGTCTATTCGCAAAAGGCCCTGGACCATCTGTTGACCGCTGCGCGCAACGGCCAGAACAGCGCCGACTTCGCGATTGCCCAGCTGTTTTCCCAAGGCAAGGGCACCAAGCCCGACCCGCTTAACGCCTATGTCTTCAGCCAGTTGGCCAAGGCCCAGGACACGCCGGAAGCCAACGACCTGGCGACCCAGCTCGAAGCGCCGCTGACCCCGGAACAACGCGCCGAAGGCCAACGCCTGGTGCAACAGGAGCTGGCCGTGCGCGGCACCCTGGCCCAAAGCACGCTGCAATTGCACGCCCTGCAAGAAGAAGACGGCGAGGAATCCCTATGAAGCTCAACCCATTCGTCAAGGCCGGCATCGGCCTGACCTTCGCCCTGCTGTGGTCGTGCCCGACCCTGGCGGCGCTGACCGAAGCCAAGAACTTCGGCCTGGAAGTCAAAGTCACCGGCCAGTCCGAAGATGACCGCGACCTGGGCACCCAGAAAGGCGGCGACGTCAACGGCATCGGCCTTGACCTGCGCCCGTGGATCTACGGTGAAAGCGGCAACTGGAGCGCCTACGCCATGGGCCAAGCCGTGACCTCCAGCGACATCATCGAGACCGACACCCTGCAACAGTCCTCGGATGACGCCACTCAACAGACCAGCAATGACGACCGCAAGAGCAAGAAGAACTACCTGGCGATGCGCGAGTTCTGGGTCGCCTATGGCGGCTTCACGCCCTACCCCGGCGAGATCCTCAAGCTCGGTCGCCAACGCCTGCGCAATGACGACGGCCAATGGCGCGACACCAATATCGAAGCGCTGAACTGGACCTTCGACACCACCTTGCTCAAGGCCAATGTCGGCGTCGCCGAGCGCTTCAGCGAATACCGCACCGACCTCAAGGAACTGTCGCCCAAGGACAAGGACCGTCAGCACCTGTACGCCGACGCCGCCTATCAGTGGACGCCAGGCCAGTGGATCGGCCTGCGCGCTCACCACACCCATGATGACGGCAAGCTCGACTACCCGGAACCGGGCGTGGCCACCGACTCGCTGGACAAGCGCGAGAACGGCGACCTGACCTGGCTCGGCATCGAAGCCAACAGCGATGCCTATAACTGGCGCAACACCAACACCGTCAACTACTGGGCGAGCGTCACCGGCATGCAGGGCGACCGCGACACGGTCAACGCCTTGAAC
>NZ_JACARK010000962.1:0-4454 GCF_013386655.1 Pseudomonas sp. K5002
TTACCGGCCTGTCACGCTTCAGCGAGTTGCGCGCGGCCTACGGTGAATTGCAGGGCCCTGACTTTCACTGGCGCGGCGAGCTGCTGGCCCTGGGCATCGGCAACGGGCGCCAGGCCGGTGGTGGCCACGTGCTGTGCCCCGGCGCCCTGGCCGATGATGGTTTGTTGGATATCAGCATCTTGCCGGCGCCGCAGGAAGTGGTCGGCACCCTGCGCAACCTGATGACGGACGGCTGGGGCCTGGACAATATGTTTGTGCGGGCGCGCTTGCCGTGGGTCGAAATCAAGGTCGCCGAAGGGCTGGCGATCAACCTCGACGGCGAACCACTCCAGGGTGACGACTTGCACTTCTCGGCCTTGCCCCAGGCACTGCGGGTGCATCTGCCGGAGGACTCACCGTTGCTGACTAATCGTCAAGGCTGATGATCTGTTCGCGCACTGCGAACAGCACCAGGCCCGCCACGTCGAAAATCTGCAGGCGCTTCATGATCTGCGAGCGGTGGGCTTCCACGGTCTTGATGCTCAGACCCAGGCCATTGGCGATTTCACGGGTGGACTTGCCGCGCACGATCAAGCGCAGGATTTCCAACTGGCGTGCCGTCAGGTTGTGGCTGTGGGGCGGCGGGTTGACCTGGGCCTGATTGCGGATCAGCGCCTGGTTGATCACCGTATGGGCGATTGCCGGGCTGAGGTAGCGTTCGTTGTTGCGCAACGCCAGCAGCGCGTGCTCCAGCTCATTGGCCGTGGTGTCCTTGAGCAGGTAGCCATGGGCGCCGGACTCCAGCGCGCACATGATCAGCTCCGGGTCGGTGTGCATCGACAGGATCAGCACCTTGCTCTTCGGGTAGGCGCGCTTGAGGTCTTTCAATGCATCGAGCCCGCCGGTGTGCTTCATCGACAGGTCAAGCAGCACGATGTCGGGTTGCAGCGCGTCAAACCGCTCCAGCAACTGCGCGCCGTCGCTCGCTTCACCGATCACCGCGTAGCCGGGAATATCCATGACCAGCGCACGCACGCCGGCCCTGATCAGGGAGTGGTCATCCACCAGGAGTAAGTTGCACGTCACTCTAGAACCTTATGGGGGTTGGCCCGTTCGAGGGCGCGGGGCGCCCAGGGGAAAAGCGCTTCGATCCTCGTCCCGGAGCCTGGCTGGCTATTGACCGACAATGTGCCTCCCAGTTGATCAATCCGCTCGGACATCCCGGCCATGCCCCGCTGGCCTTCCTGGGCGGGGTTGATGGCGGGCGAAAAGCCCTGGCCGTCATCGCTGATAAACAGTGACAGGCCTTCGGGCAGGCGTTGCAGGCGTACCAGCAGGTTACGTGCCTGGGCATGGCGCAGCATGTTGGTGACGGCTTCCTGGGTAATGCGAAAGGCGGCAACAGCCATCTCTTCCGGGATGCCGGTCAGCCGTTGATGGCATTCCAGGCTCCAGCTTACCCGGGTGTTTTCCAGGGTCTTGAGCAGATGCGCCCGCAGGCTCGCCTCAAGGCCCAGGCTCGCCAGTTGCCGGGGGTTGAGGATGGCCGACACGTCCTGCACCTTGGCCAGGGTTTCGTTGAGGGTGTTGCACAGCACCGCACAGTGGCCCTGCAGGTTTTCCGGAAGACGGCGCTTGAGCCATTCACTTTGCAGCTTGGCGGCGGTCAACAGTTGGCCGATATCGTCGTGCAGTTCGCGGCTGAGGCGATGACGTTCGTTTTCCTGGACCTGCAACAGGCGGTCGGCCAACTCCTGGGGCTGGAACTTGATGGACTTGCGTGAGCGCCACTGTTGCAAGCCCACCACCAGCAGGGTGGCCAGGTTCACTGACAACAGCGCCAGGGGAAGATCGGCCGAGTGTGCATAAGCCCCAAGGCTGAGCAGGCACGCGCACAGGCATAGCGCGAGGGTTATCCAGCGTGCATTGCTTCGGGACACGGACCTTGCGATGAGTGACTTCAGGCTGGCGTACATAGGAGGCGCATTTCACGTTTATATGCATCATGAAGTTGAGTCACTTCGAGCGGGGCATGGTACCACCACTATTACCGTTGGTCGCCTGGCGCCGAGCGGGATGAGGCGTATTAATCACGGCAGCGTCCCGGAAGGTAGTCCCGGAGTTCAACGAGTGGGGAAGTTGTATCATTGAAGTTGTTTTGTATCAGTATTGTCGTTAGTGGCTTATTGATATTTTTCTGCTAACGACGTCGTGATGCATAAATAGTTGTGGTGTCGTTTTTAGATAATCAGGCAATTGAATGCGACATTTTTGTCGCTTAAATGCGAAGAAGCCTCAAATAGCGTAAGGCCTGTGTTGTTGCTTATAGCCGAAATCGCTTTGGGGGATGTGTTGGACAACGGTGGCGATCAACACGGTTTGTTCCGTTTCATCCAGGCCGAGCTTGCCGGTTTTTGTGTCGATCAACTCCAGTTGCCAGGCCAGCAGGGTGAGGCAGTTGTGCAGTGCATCAAGTGCTTCGTCATGCAGTTGCAGGGGGCTGGCGGCGTTGCTGATCAGGTACTGGATATGCCGTGAGAACTCGCTGATCGCCCTCAGGGCCAGGGCTTCGGATTTTTCCGCGAGCTTGATCAGGTTGGTTTTCATGCAGTCGATCGCGTCACTGTCGTTGCGGATCAAATGCAGGTGGCTCAAGCATTCTTCAGACTTGGCCAGCAACATTTCCGCTTCGAGGAGGAACTCGGGAAGTGCAAGTTGCCACTCTTTGCCGTCGTTCATCACACAAGTCTCCAGAACATACGATCGGATGATGAGATGTTGCACCGGTTGAATGGCGTAAAACTACCGCTGAAATATGACGAATATCTGTAGGCCCGTTCCGACTTTTCAGTAGGAAATTTATTTGAATGACGACCGTCGTGCGAGTACCCCACAATTTCCAGGGGCATTCGCACAACTTCTTTGGGTGCCAGTACATAAGCCACTGGATGATCCGTTGGCCGTGGGCTTGCGATAGCAAACAAAAGCCTGACTCCATTCATGCAATGAGAATGGCGTCACATTAATGGCTATTAGATATCGCGAATATCAGGTTGGTCCTGATTGTGGATAGGGGAATCCCTTACATAGCGGAACCTCGCGCAGACTTTGCGGTCACGCGGCGGTGGTGATGAGCCTTGCGTTGAAGCGGGTTCAGTAAAGCATGATGTCAGTGTGACATCAATGGATTTGCATGGCATTTTAGTGGGGGGTCAAGGTCCGGCGTTTGCCGCCGATAACCTGCTTCAGTGACCAGCACTATCCATCCGCTAAACCCCAGGAGTCTTTAATGGCCGGCATTCTCGACACGGTAGATCAACGCACACAATTGGTGGGTGAGAATCGCCTGGAGATCCTCATGTTTCGCCTGGCCGGGCGGCAGCTGTTCGCGATCAACGTGTTCAAGGTGCAGGAAGTGCTGCAACTGCCCAAGTTGACCCTGATGCCCCAGCGCCACCCATTTGTCTGCGGCGTGGTCAACCTGCGTGGGCAGACGTTGCCGGTGATCGACCTGTCCCAGGCGATTGGCATGCGTCCGCTGATTCCGGGCCCCAACAGCACCATTATCGTCACCGAGTACAACCGCTCGGTGCAGGCGTTCCTGGTGGGCGGCGTCGACCGCATCGTCAACATGAACTGGGAGGCGATCCTGCCGCCGCCGGCAAGTGCCGGGCGCCAGCATTACCTGACGGCCATCAGCAAGGTCGATGACCAGTTGGTGGAAATCATCGACGTGGAAAAAGTCCTCGCCGAAATCGTGCCCTACAACGCCAAGGTTTCTCGCGAGAAACTTGAAGACCCGGTGCTGGAACGCGCCCGCGGCCGCGAAGTGCTGCTGGTGGATGACTCCAACGTCGCCCTCTCGCAACTGCGTGACACCCTCGGACAGTTGGGGGTGAAGATGCACATTGCCAGCGACGGCCTCAAGGCACTGAACATGCTCAAGGCCTGGGCCGACAGTGGCCAGGTGATGACCGACAAGCTGTTGATGATCTTCACCGACGCTGAAATGCCCGAGATGGACGGCTACCGCCTGACCACCGAGATTCGCAACGACCCGCGCCTGCGCAGCCTGTACGTGGTGCTGCATACGTCGTTGTCCGGCAGCTTCAACGACTCGATGGTGAAGAAGGTCGGTTGCGACAACTTCCTCTCCAAGTTCCAGCCCGACAAGTTGGTGGACGTGGTACGTCAGCGCCTGATGCTGGACGAAGTCCCGGCTTGAGCTTAGGGTGACGGCTTTGTCCCTCAGGAATGCAGGCCCATGCTTCGTCTCAGCGCGTTGTACCGATACCCCTTGAAGTCCGGCAAGGGTGAATCCTTGCAGCAGATCGGCCTGGACACACTCGGGCTCGACGGGGATCGACGCTGGATGTTGGTGGACGAGGCCAGCGGGCGTTTCCTGACCCAGCGCGCCGTGGCCAGGATGAGCCAGCTCTCGGCGCTGTGGAACAGCGCCGGTGGCCTGACCTTGA
>NZ_JACARK010000963.1:0-2332 GCF_013386655.1 Pseudomonas sp. K5002
CGCGGGCGCCTGGTGGGTGGCCCATCGCACGCTGGTGGGGCTGCCGGTGCCGCAACGCAAGCCGGTGATCGACTACCTCGGCACTGTGCTGATGATCGTCGGTTTGACGGCGCTGTTACTGGGTATCACCGAAATCGGCCAGGGCCATCATTGGCGCGACGATGAAGTGCTGGGGCTGTTGGTCTGTGCCGTGGTGGCGTTGACGGTGTTTGTGTGGCACGAGCGTCGGGCGCGGGAGCCCTTGTTGCCGATGCACCTGTTTGCCAACCGCAGCGCGGTGTTGTGCTGGTGCACGATTTTCTTTACCAGTTTCCAGGCGATTTCCCTGACAGTGCTGATGCCGCTGCGCTACCAGACCGTCACCGGTTCCGGTGCCGACAGTGCCGCCTTGCATTTGCTGCCGCTGGCGATGGGCTTGCCGATGGGCGCGTATTTTGCCGGGCGCATGACCTCGGTGACCGGGCGTTATAAACCGATGATCCTGATTGGCGCCTTCCTGAGCCCGATCGCGATTTTCGGCATGGCGTTGAGTGCGCCTCAGGCGGTGGCGGTCACCAGTCTGTTTATGTTGCTGTGCGGGATTGCCGCCGGGATGCAGTTTCCGACTTCCCTGGTGGGTACGCAGAACTCGGTGGAGCAGCGGGATATCGGGGTGGCGACCAGCACCACCAACCTGTTCCGTTCCCTGGGCGGTGCGGTTGGGGTGGCATGCATGTCGGCGCTGTTGCTGGCGTTGTTGCAGGACTCCAGTTTTGCGCACCTGGCCAGTGGGGCGCTGGTCGCGGAAGGGAGTTCGGGGAATGTGCTGCTGGATGGCTTGAATGCGGCGCCTGGGCCGGCGCAGGATGCCTTGCGGGGGGAGTTGTTGATTACCTTCAGGCATTTGCTGATGGTCAGTGCCGGGGTGTCGTTGTTGGGGTTGGCGGCGGCGATTGCCATGCCTGATCGGGTGTTGCGGGGGCGGGAAGACAAGGCCAAATAGTCGAAAAAATGAAGATTAAATGTGGGAGCGGGCTTGCTCGCGAATGCGGTCTGTCAGTTGATAAATAGGTTGGCTGATACACCGCATTCGCGAGCAAGCCCGCTCCCACATTCGATTGCGTTCCAGCATTTAAATAGCTGACCTTCACGGGCTGTAATACCCCACAGCCACCATGAAATGTCCGGTTTTGCGCAAATACGCATGCTTGTTCTCAACCTTTCCGGTCACCGGATTTTTCCAGCGGTACTTGTATTCCCCCTGATCCTGCTCGGCCATGACCGCCAGGATCGGCTCACCCACCGGCTTCCCGTCGGGATCCTTGATCTTGCTGAAATCCGTATTCACCAACCGCGGAGTCGTGCCATGGGCCACGTAGCGCTGGGTGTCGAGGTCAACCACAAACACATACAAATCGTCCTGTAGAAAACCACCCTGCATGGCGTTGATGGCCTTGAGCGTCCCAACCGGGTCTTTCTCCAGCGCCTTGACGGCTTTGTTTCGCAGCGCTCTGGCATGTTCCGGCGTCGCCCGCGGCAGGTAGTAGCCAACGGCCAAAATCCGCTGCCCGACGCGCTGGTAATACACATGTTTGCGTTCCACCTTGCCGTCATTCCAGTTCTGCCAGCGGTAATCGGCCTGCTGGATGCCACTGCCCTCAGGCACCGCCAACGCCTCCTTGAACGACTTGTTCAGATCCGGCCCCAGTACCTCGGAAACATTGCGCCCGATCAACGCAGAAGAGGGCCCGCCACTCGCCAGCAGCACGCCCTTGGTGTTGACCACGAACACGTAACGGTCCTGGTCGACGAATTCACCCTGGCGGCTGAACGCCGCAAAAGCCTTGTCACCATTCGTCTGGTAATACGCCAAGGCCTTTTCCAGCAAGGCCTTGGCGGCTTGGGCATCCGCCTCCTCAGCGGCGGCGGCGTGCACCTGGCCAACACATAACAGCAGCAGCCAGGTGGCTCGGAGCATTGCCTTCATTACCCGTCCCTCGTTCTTGTTGGTGTGCCAAGAGCGTAGACGGTTTGCCGGCAAATCAGAACGGTTTGGTCGGCAGGTATTTGCCATCCAGGGTGATCACCGCGCGGGAGCCGCCGTCCGGGTCTTCGACCTTCTTGATGTCCAGCTTGAAGTTGATCGCGCTGATGATGCCGTCGCCAAATTGTTCGTGCACCAGGGCCTTGAGGGTCGAACCGTAGACCTGCAGCATTTCATAGAAACGGTACATGGTCGGGTCCGTCGGCACGCCGCCCGGAAAGCTGCCGCGCAGGGGCACGGTTTGCAGCAGGCGGCTGGCGTCCTGGTCGAGGCCAAGCTTGTCGCAGACCACATCGGCAGCGTCCTTGG
>NZ_JACARK010000964.1:0-429 GCF_013386655.1 Pseudomonas sp. K5002
CCAAGGGCCGCGCGCTGGTAGGTTGCGTCGGCTCCGGCGACCTCGAAGTGCTGCTGGAACCGGGCACCGCCGGCACCCTGACGATTCAGGTGCAAACCTCGGTCAATGGTGCGCAGCTACGTTGGCAGCATCTGTTCGAGCGGATCTTCCAGGAACAGACACCCCCCGCATTGAACATCGATATCCACGACTTCGGCGCCACACCCGGCGTGGTGCGCTTGCGCCTGGAGCAAGGCTTCGAGGAGATCGGTCATGACTGACTTGCTGAACAAACACAGCTTCGTCGAACTCGGCGCCCGGCAACGGGCCAAGGCCTTGCTCGACGCGGGCAGCTATCGCGAACTGATCGACCCGTTCCAGCGCGTCATGTCGCCGTGGCTGAGCCGCCAGGGCGTGGTGCCGCAGGCAGATGACGGCGTGGTGATCGCC
>NZ_JACARK010000965.1:0-1789 GCF_013386655.1 Pseudomonas sp. K5002
CGCTTGCCGTCGGCCATGTCACGCACGCGCATCACCACCTGGCCGGGGTCGTAGGCCGCATGTTCCTTCTTGTAGAAACCTGACAGGTCGCGGCCCACCATCATCTTCACCAGCACTTCGGCCGACAGCACGTCCCGCGCCAGTTCGCCGACGTACTCGCCGTCCCGCAGCACCGAGACCCGGTCCGACAGCTCGTAGATTTCTGCCATGCGATGGCTGATGTAGATGATCGCCAGGCCCTGGCTGCGCAGCTGTTTGATCAGCGCGAACAGGCGGTCGGTCTCCCGGGAGGACAGCGGCGTGGTGGGCTCGTCCATCACCAGGATTTTTGCGTGGGCATGCAAGGCCCGGGCGATTTCCACCAGTTGGCGCTCGGCGATGGACAGGCTGGCGACGCGGGTGGTGGGCAGGAACTCCGCACCGAGCCTTGCCAGCACCTCGGCCACCCCGGCTTCCATGCCCTTGCGGTCGATGGTCCAGCCACGGCGCAGTTCACGGCCCAGGTAAATGTTCTCGGCCACCGTGAGGTTCGGACACAGGCTCAGTTCCTGGTAGATCACGGCAATGCCGAGGGCTTTGGCGGAGGCTGGGTTGTAGCTGGCGACGGGCTGGCCATCGATGCGGATGGTGCCGCCGTCGTCGGCCTGGTAGGCACCGGAGAGGATCTTCATCAAGGTCGATTTGCCGGCGCCGTTCTCACCCATCAAGGCGTGGATTTCACCGGGGTAGACCTTCAGGCTGACGTTCTTGAGCACCCGCAGGCCGTTGAAGGTCTTGCTGATGCCCTGCATTTCAAGCAAGGGTTCAAGGCTCATGACTGAGCTCCTGGTTTTATTATTGTTGTGTTCGGGCGTTTGCCAATGGCAGTCATCGGCAGACCTGATTGCTGCCGACTCTAATCAGATACATTTGCTTACGCAAGCGCTTGCGTCAGCCGTTTATCGTTTGATTAAACGTTTCACCTGATGAATAAATGTTCATCCAGCGACCTGGAGTGACTAATTGCAGATAAAATCGCCGTTTTTCCACCTTCACCTATCCGATTGAGTGCTTTTCTAAAAATAACACCGCGTTTGGCCACTACGATCCCTGTCGGTTGCGGTTTATCTGCTATCGTCCAAAGACCTCATCTCCTCCTCATCGCGCCTGCGCGATCTTCTGTGAGCATGCTCTGCGGCGCCGCCTTTGGCAGCGTCGGGCCTGAAGTTCACGGAACACTGCACGATGGACAACTCTTCAGTCGACAGCCCGGCGGAGCCGCAATCCCGGGCTGAAAAAATCGTCGAATTCAAACGCCAGAAAACCCTGCTCAAGGCCGGCGCCTTGCAAGATGCGATCTTCAACAGCGCCTACTTCTCCAGCATCGCCACCGACGAAAAAGGCGTAATCCAGATTTTCAACGTCGGTGCCGAACGCATGCTTGGCTACGCCGCCGCCGATGTGCTGAACCGCGTCACACCGGCCGACATTTCCGACCCCGCCGAGCTGATCACCCGCGCCGCTGCCCTCAGCCTGGAACTGGACACACCGATCACGCCGGGCTTTGAGGCCCTGGTGTTCAAGGCCTCCCGGGGCATCGAAGACATTTACGAACTGACCTATATCCGCAAGGACAACAGTCGCCTGTCGGCCATGGTGTCGGTGACCGCCCTGCGCAACCGCAACGACGCGATCATCGGCTACCTGCTGATCGGCACCGACAACACCGCGCGCAAGCAGGAAGAGGCGCAACGCAAAGGCTTTGAGCGCGCCCTGGAAGAGAAGAACCTGGAGCTGGAACACGCCAGCC
>NZ_JACARK010000097.1:0-13435 GCF_013386655.1 Pseudomonas sp. K5002
GTTTTCCAGCACGGTCAGCCACGGGAACAGCGCGAAGGTCTGGAACACCATGGCCACGCCTTCGGCCGGGCCGGTGAGTGGCGCGCCGTTGTAGCGCACTTCGCCCGACGACGGCTGAATCAGCCCGGCGATGATGCGCAGCAAGGTCGACTTGCCCGAGCCGGACCGGCCGAGCATGCCGACAATCTCGCCTTCGTGCAGGCTCAAGTTCACGCCGCTGAGGACTTGCAGCTCGTCTTTACCTTTGCCGAACACCCGGTTCACGTTTTTCAACGAGTAGATTTCCGGAGTGTCGGCGGCATGCTCGGTATAGGTAGTCATCACAGCGAGTCCCATCAATTCAGACGAAGTTTGTTTTCAGCCATGGCGTACATCGGCCGCCACACAGCGCGGTTGAACGCCACCACGAAGATCGACATCACCACCACGCCCAGGGCGATCTTCGGGAAGTCGCCGGCCGCGGTGGTTTGTGCGATGTAGGCGCCCAGCCCGTGGGCGACCACGTTGTCGTGGCCCCAGGACACGTACTCGGACACGATGCTGGCGTTCCAGGCACCGCCCGAGGCGGTAATCGCGCCGGTGACGTAGTACGGGAAAATCCCCGGCAGCATCACCTTGCGCCACCACAACCAGCCGCGAATGCGGAAGTTGGCGGCGGCTTCCTTGAAGTCATTCGGGAACGCGCTGGCTCCGGCGATCACGTTGAACAGGATGTACCACTGGGTGCCCAGCACAATCAGCGGGCTCAGCCAGATATCCGGGTTGAGGTTGTAGTGCAGGATCACGATGACGAACACTGGGAACAGCAGGTTCGCCGGGAAGGCCGCAAGGAACTGCGCCAGCGGCTGGATTTTTTCCGCAAGCGCAGGGCGCAAGCCGATCATCACGCCCAGCGGCACCCAGATCAGCGAGGCGATCAGGATCAGGCCGACCACCCGCAACAACGTGATCAGCCCTAGCACGAATACATGGCCGACTTCGGCCAGGGTCACTTCAGTGCCGACGTACTGCACGATGTGATACAGCGCATAAGCGGCCAGCAGCGCGATGAGTGCGCCCCATACCCAGTCGATCACTTTTGACGCTTTCGGGGTTTCTGCCGGCAGCGCCTTGAGTGCACCGCCCGCCAGGCTGAAGCGCTTGTTGCCAATGCGGCTGATGGCGCGGGTGACAGGCCGCAGGATGCGCTGGACGATGCGCGTGCGCTGGATCAGGTTCAGCAGCCAGGATTGCGGCGCGGCACCCTGGGAGGCGGTGGTTTCCATGCGGAACTTGTCGGCCCAGGCCACCAGTGGGCGGAACAGGAACTGGTCGTACATCAGGATGACCACAATCATCGCCAGGATCACGTAGCCCACGGCGTGCAGGTCTTTCTGGGCAATCGCCAGGGCCAGGTATGAGCCCACGCCCGGCAAGGTGATGGTCTTGTCACCGACGGTAATGGCCTCGGAGGCGACCACGAAAAACCAGCCGCCGGACATGCTCATCATCATGTTCCACACCAGCCCGGGCATGGCGAAGGGCACGTCGAGCTTCCAGAACCGCTGCCAACCGGAAAGTCGCAGGTTGGTCGACACTTCCACCAGGTCATGGGGCAGCATGCGCAGCGACTGGTAGAAGCTGAACGTCATGTTCCAGGCCTGGCTGGTGAAAATCGCAAAGATGGCCGCGAACTCCGCGCCGAGCACACGCCCGGGGAACAGCAGCAGGAAGAACGTCACTGTGAACGAGATGTAACCCAGCACTGGTACTGATTGCAGGATGTCGAGCACGGGCACCAGCAGTTTCTCGGCGCGCCGGCTTTTGGCGGCCAGGGTGCCGTACAACAGGGTGAACACCAGCGCTGCAACCATCGCCGCCAGCATGCGCATCGTGGTGCGCATCGCGTATTCCGGCAGGTTGGCCGGGTCCAGCGAGATCACTTCACTCTGCAGGGTGGCGATGGGCGCCCAGGTTTCCCGTGCAGTGATGGAGAAAAACAGTAAAAAGCCGATCACCAGGGGCAGGGCGACCAAATCCCAGCGGTTGGGGAGCAAGCGCAATGTGGATGCAGGGATGTAGTGACGGAACACTCTTTTCATAGGCAGTCATTCCTGCAGCGTTCAGGTTCAGGGGCGTGATGGGAGTGAGCTTAGCTGCTGCACGAATGACCCACCGAGAAGGGCGGGCGCTGTTTTCGCGAGTCAGGGGCAACGAGGCGTTGCTGGCGGGATTGTACGTTTCTGAATGTTACAAGCGCATAAATTTGCTGTCAGTTTCCTGTACGAACGGCGACTAGGGCGTCGGCGCCCCGGTCGTCGCTCGGCGGTTATTCAAACCGCAGGATCACCCTGCGATTGTGTTTGCTCTTCTTCTCGATTTTTTCGCAGAACACCCGGCCGATTTCCTCGGTATTGGTCACATGGGTGCCGCCGCAGGGCTGGATATCGATCCCGGCGATTTCAATCACCCGTACTGCCCCCTGGATGACCGGTGGCGCCACCGCCTGGGTGCGAGTGATCTGCAGCAGGGTTGAATACTCCGAGGCGGGCATGGACAGGGTTTTCACCCCATGAGCCTGTTCGATCAAGGCATTGAGGTCACGGGTGATGGTCTCTTTGTCGAGGGTCATTTCCGGCAGGTCGAAATCCAGGCGGCCCTTGTCGGCGCCGATACTGCAACCGGTCACCGGAGCGTCGATGATCGAGCACAGGAGGTGCAGGCAGGTGTGCATTTTCATGTGCTGGTAGCGACGTTCCCAGTCCAGGCTGGCGTCGACCTGCATCCCGGCGGCCAGTTGCTCGGGGCAGTGTTCTACCTGGTGCCAGATGATCGAGCGCAGCACCGGATCACGCACGGTGCCGGTGATGTCGACGCGGCTGCCGTCGGGCAGGATGAAATGGCCGGTGTCCCCCGGTTGGCCGCCGCCGGTCGGGTAGAACAGCGTGTGCTCCAGGGCGATTCCCTGTTCGCTGACGGCAATCACCCGCGCACTGAAGGCATTCTGGTAAGGCGCGCTGTCGAACAGCGCGAGGGTTTCCATGGTGTGCACGGACATGTTCAACCTCCGACGATCAGTGGGCTGGCTTGCAGCAGGCGACGAACCATCGCGCTCAAGCCAGGAGGAGATAGCAGGGTGATTTCAAATTCGGGCCCGGTCACTTTCAGGTTCAGCGGCAGGCGCGGCGGGTAGGCGTTGGTTTCGATGTGCCGCAGGCGGAATTGCAGGTGATGACGTTCCTTGACTGTCGGCTCCAGCAGCAGGCCGGGCAGGGGATGAAAGTCAGCGTCCAATACCGTCACCTTGTGGCTGGCGTTGACTTCGCCCACCACGTGCAGGCGTTCGTCGAGGGCAAACGCGCCGAGGTAATTGCTGTGGTCCGACTCATCGTTTTTCTGCAACTGGATCTGGTTGACCACCTTGACCTTGGTGCCGGCCGGCACGTCCTGGGTGATCACGCAGGACGGACTGATGAACACGTTGTCACCGATCAGCACGTAACCGAGCACCCGCGCGCCGGAGCCGACTTCCACGTTGTTGCCCAGCCGCGGGTGGCGCTTGCCGTCCGGGTTGTTGGCGATGCCCCGGGCGCCGAGAGTCACGCCGCAGAGGATGTAGCAGTCGTTGCCGATCTCGCAGGTTTCACCGATGACCGTGCCGTAACCGTGGTCCAGCACAAAGCGCCGGCCGATCCGCGCTGCGGGGTGAATTTCGGCGCCGGACAGGATCTTGCCCTGGTTGCTCAGATTCAGGGCGATGGCGGAAAACACGCCGTTGTTCTTGTCCGGGAAATTCCACACCAGGTGGGCCAGGCGGTAATACAGCACGGCCTTGAACGAGGCGTAGGACTCGAGGATCAGCTCGCCCCGGCCACGGGACGCCGGGTCGCGCCAGGCATAGGCGATCAGGTCTTCGGCCACCGCCTGGGCCGCCGCCTGGATCAGCGGCGCGAGATGCGCCTCCAGCTGCTTCAACTGCGCAGGCGTAAGCGTGGTGATGAGGTGGGTGAGCAACTCATCGTGCAGTTGTTGCATGTCGATAAAGCCCCCCATGGAGGCACCCCCGCAATAGTTGTTATTCAAAACAGGGCAGATAGCTGTCGGCACTGTCGTAGACCATGGTCAGCACGACGGTGTCGGTGGGCAGCTCCGGCGCCAGCTTGGCGATGGCTACCATGTTGGCGGCCGACGACAGCCCGAGGCTGATGGCGTCGGTGCGCATGATGCGTTTGATCATGTCGAGGCATTCCTGGCGCGACACCTTGAGCATTCCGTCAATGATCGCGACGTTGAGAATGCTCGGGATCAAGCCGATCGACAGGCCCTGGATATGGTGCGGCGCATGGCGGTCGCTGAGCAGGTCGCACTCTTCCGGCTCCACCCCCATCACGCGGATCGCCGGCCAGGTGCTCTTGAGGGTTTCGCCGATGCCGGTGATATGGCCGCCGGTGCCGATGCCGCTGACGAAGTAGTCCACACGCAGCTCGCCGAAGGCGCGGATGATTTCCCGGGCGGTGGTGTCACGGTGGGTCTGCGGGTTGGCGCCGTTGCGCTGCTGGTTGAGCATCACGTAGCTGGGGTTTTCCAGCTGCAGCTCCATGCACTTTTCGCCGTGGGAATTGTTGCCCAGGCGGCTGTCCGACAGCACCACCCTGGCGCCGTACAGGCGCAGCAGTTTCTGCTTCTCGGGGCTGTAGTTGTCGGGGATCACCAGCACCACTTTGTAGCCCAGCACGTTACCGGCCATCACCAGGCCGATGCCGGTGTTGCCGCCGCTGGGCTCAATGATGGTTTGCCCTGAGCCACGAATCAGAATGCCCCGGCGCTCGGCGTCGAGGATCATGCCCAGGGCGATGCGTGCCTTGTGGCTTCCGCCGGGGTTGAGGGATTCCAGCTTGGCGTAGACCTCGATGCCGAGGTCTTCGGAAAACTGTTCCAGGCGCACGATGGGCGTTTGGCCAATGGCGTCGAGTATCGAGTTATGCAACATCAAGTAAGAGCCCATGGCCGCTGATCAGTACAAAGGCATGTCGGGTTCGACGTCGCGAACCCAGTGTTTCATGCCACCTTGCAGTACTTTTGTGTTGGCGAATCCGGCGGCCAGCAAGGTGCTGGCGGCTTGCTCCGCGCGGGTCCCGGCGTAGCAGATGAGGTAGTGGGTGTTGTCGCGGCTGAGGTTGGCGAGTTGCCCGTCGAGCTCGGCCAGCGGGATGTGCACCACCCCCGGCAACTTGCACACTTCCAGCTCGCTGGCGTCCCGCACATCCAGCAGTACGTCGGCCTTGCTGTGTTGCTCGAGCAGTTGCTTGAGCACCCGCGGCTTGATGTAGCGCTCTTCAGCCAGCGACGGTTGGCTTGGCAGGGCGTCGGCGCAGACGGCGGGGGCGATGGTTTGGCTGTGGCGCAGTTCCGAGCAGCAAGGGCAGTCGGCGCGGCGCTTGAAGCGGATCTCGCTGAACTTCATCGCCAGCGCATCAAAGCGCATCAGCCGGCCCGAGAGTGGTTCGCCAATGCCGATCAGCAGCTTGATCGCCTCGGTGGCCTGGATCATCCCGACCACCCCGGGTAATACGCCGATGACCCCGCCGGCGCTGCAGTTGGGCGCCAGTTCCGCCGGTGGTGCCTGGGGAAACAGGCAGCGATAGCACGGCCCGCCTTTATAGTTGAGCACGCTGATCTGCCCGTCGAAGCGGTAGATGGCGCCGTACACCAACGGCTTGCCCAACTGCACGCAAGCGTCGTTGACCAGGTAGCGGGTTTCGAAATTGTCGGTGCCGTCGATCACCAGGTCATAGGCGCCCACCAGTTCCAGGGCGTTGTCGGTGTTGAAGGCGGTGTCGTAGGTGTTGATCTGGATGTGGCTGTTGAGGTCCTGCAAGCGCTGCTTGGCGGACTCGACCTTGGGCAGGCCCAAGGTGCTGTTGCCGTGGACGATCTGGCGTTGCAGGTTGCTGCTTTCCACCACGTCGAAATCCACCAGCCCCAGGGTGCCGATGCCGGCTGCCGCCAGGTACAGGCTGATGGGCGAACCGAGGCCGCCGGTGCCGATGATCAGCACGCGGGCTTTCTTCAGGTTCAACTGGCCTTCGCGGCCGACGCCGGGCAGGGTGATATGGCGCACGTAGCGCTGCACTTCTTCGTTGCTCAGTTGGTCGACGTCCATGCCGCCGGAAGTGGCCAGCAACACTTCGATTTTGGCTTTTTCGGGCAACCGGTCGTTGGCGTCGATCAGTTCCTCTTCGGCGGTGAACAGGAAGTGTTCCTTGAGCTGGTTGTTCTCGTAGAGCAGGTGCGCCCGCAATTGCGGGTGCTCGATGCAGAGGTTTTCAATGACTTCGCGCAATGTCGATCCGGCACCCTCGAGGGTCGATGCTGGCAGCTTGGCCACGCGGACCAGGATGTCGGGGAAAGAGACAGCGTTCATGCACAACTCCGTTTGCAGGTCGTTGAAGGGTTTTTGGGCGAAGTGTTTGCCATCCCAGGCAAACAGCTTGGAACCTTGGGTCTTGCCCTGGCGAACATCCACCACCAGGTAGCTTACGGGGTAGATCGGCTCGCCCATGAAAAGGGCCTTGTCCTGGTCTTCGTCGCTGAAATACGCGCCGACGTCAGGGTGGGAGTGGTAGATCACCACCACCGGGTTATCACCGCGAAACGCCTTGTTCATCATCAGCGTGTCGGCCACCGAAAAGGTGTAGCCGTTGGCGGCGCTGCGTGGATACATCTCGGGGTTCTTGCGGTGCAGCTCGTTCTGGATGTTGCTGCCCAGGTACACGCTGCCATCGGCGAAAACGAAGCCGCAGCATTCCTCGGGGTAGCTGCGGTCGGCGTGGGCGTAGATCTGCTCCAGTGCGCTTGGGCTCAGGACCTTCATCTCAGTTTTTCTTCGCCAGGAGCTTTTCGATGGGCAGCTTGGTGATGGCAAAGCCGGCCAGCAGGATCGCCGAATACATCATCAGGTCCCTGGAAATCTGCACGCCCTCGTACCAGGCCCCGATGATCACCGCGAACACCGGGAAGATGATGAACACGAAGGACAAAATGATCGGGCTCAGGCGCTTGAGCAGCATGAAATACACGATAAAGCCGCCCACCGAGGCCACCAGCCCGAGGTAGAACAGCGCACTCCAGGAACGCAGGGTGATGTCTTCAAAGGTCGGGGTTTCAAACCACAGCCCGGCGACAAACAGCATCAACCCGGCGATGCCGATGGGCAGGGTGTTGTAGGTGATCACGCTGATGGCACTGCCTTGTTTCTTGGTAATCACGTAGCACAAGGCATGCATGATCGCGGCGGCGAGGATCGCCAGCACGCCGAAGAACTCGGCATGGTCCAGGTGCAGGCCCTGGCTCTTGATGATCATGTACAGGCTGCCGAAACCGATGGCGATACCGATCACCTGGGAAAAGTAGATGCGCTCGCGCAGGAACAGCGCGGAGAAAATCAGGATAAACACCGGCATGCAGCTGAACAGCAGCGCGGTAAGGCCGGACGAAACATGCATCTCGCCGTAGTTGAGCAGGTAATACGGAACGCTGAAGTAGGACAGCGTCACAAACACGAAAAACCAGCGGCTTTCCCGGGGAAACAGGATCGGCTCGCGGCGCACCCAGGCGAAACACAGGAACAGCGGAAACGCGATCAGGAACCGCAGCCCGGCGGAGGTCAGCGGTGGCACGCTTTCCACGGCGATCTTGATGCCCAGCCAGGTAGTGCCCCAGCTGAGACACACGATCAGGAACATCACACTGGTAATCAGCCCGGCCAACCACTGCTTGTGAGTTTTTGTTTTTCCAGCATTTTCGAGAACGGCGGACATTGGCATCGTGACATTGCTTCCATGAGACCGAATTGACCTCTATATTGAGTGCCATGATTCGGTGATTGAACCCGTAAAAGCACACTATTAGGGCGAATGATGGCTGTCAAAACAAATATTGACATGGTGTCAATTATGCGAGAAGGACTCTCCAACGGGCAGGGCGTGAAGTACAAGCGCCTGTCCGATGTCATGGAGCGAGGCATCCTTGAAGGCTTGATTGAACCGGGAAGAAAACTGCCGCCTCATCGGGTGCTTTCCGACAATCTGGGGGTCACCATTGGCACCATCAGCCGCGCCTACGGTGAGCTGGAACGCCTGGGGCTGGTAGTGGCGCGGGTCGGCGACGGCACTTTCGTACGCAAGCGTGGGATGGAGCGCCAGCGGGATGAAGGCTTTCGCAACTTCAGCGACGAGCCGCGGCAATACTTTGATATGAGCCGCAACATGCACATCCCCGGGCAGGAGACCACGTTCCTGGCCCAGAGCTTCCAGACGCTGGCGAACAACGCCAAGTTCTTGCAGGACATCAGTGCCTACACCCCGGATGCCGGGCTGCCGCGTTACCGGGCGGCGGGTGCGCAGTGGCTGGTGCAGCGGGATTTCCACCCGATTCCCGAGCAGGTGATTTGCGTGAACGGCGGCCAGCATGGGTTGCTCTGCGCAATGATGGCGCTGTTGCGAGCCGGCGATACGGTGGTGACCGAACAGTTGACCTATCCGGGGCTGATCACCGCCGCGCGCATGCTGGGCATCCGCCTGATCGGCCTGGAAATGGATGAAGAAGGGCTGCTGCCGGGGGCGCTGGATGAAGTCTGCCGCAATCACCGGGTGTCGGCGTTGTACTGCACGCCGACCATCCAGAATCCTACGACGGCGGTGCTGTCGGTCCCGCGCCGTGAGGCATTGGTGAAGGTCTGTCGAGAACACAACCTGCTGATTCTTGAGGACGAGGCCCACGGTGTGCTGGTGGAAGACCGTCCGCCGCCCCTGAGTCATTTTGCTCCGGAGCGTACGATTCTGATCAGCAGCCTGAGCAAGGCGGTATCGGCAGGCTTGCGGGTTGGGTACGTGCATGCACCGCCGGCGCTGGTCAGCCGGATTTCTGCGGCCTTGCGTTCCACCTGCTGGATGGCCACGCCGGTCACCCTGGAACTGGCGACCCAGTGGATCGAAAACGGCACGGCGGAACACCTGTTGCACCAGCAGATCCAGGAAATCAGCCGCCGCAAGGCACTGGTGGAAGGTTTGTTGATCGGGCTGGAGTACCGCACTCACCTGAACAGCCCGCACTTCTGGATCGAAGTCCCGGAGCCATGGCGCGCGTCGGAAATCGAGGCGGAGTTAAAGCAGAACAATTACCTGATCGCGACAGCCGAAGCGTTTGCCGTGGGGCAGACGGCGGTGCCGCAATTCATTCGGGCGAGCATCTGCAATACGTCGGGGGATGATCAGTTGCTGCTGGATGGGTTCGATGCGCTGGCGACGGCGCTGGGGCAGGGCGGGGGGCGGTTTCACCTGTGAACCCAACAGCTTGTTGTGAACATGACCCCTGTGGCGAGGGAGCTTGCTCCCGCTGGGCTGCGAAGCAGCCCCAAAGCCATTCACTAAATACCAGTCGTCTGGTTTGCGACTGCTGCGCAGTCGAGCGGGAGCAAGCTCCCTCGCCACAGAAGCTCCCTCGCCACACAAGCACCTTGGCCAGCGCGCGGAGTTACTTGAACCGCCGCTCCACCCCTTTCTCCACCAGAATCTTCGCCGAAATCTCTTCCACCGAAAAATGCGTGGAATTGATGTGCGCAATATTTTCCCGGCGGAACAGATTTTCCACCTCCCGCACTTCAAATTCGCACTGCGCATAGCTGGAGTAACGGCTATTGGGCTTGCGCTCGTTGCGAATCGCCGTCAGGCGGTCCGGGTCGATGGTCAGCCCGAACAGCTTGTGCTGGTGCGCGCGCAGGGCGCTCGGCAGCGTCAGGTGCTCCATGTCGTCTTCGGTCAGCGGGTAGTTGGCCGCGCGAATCCCGAACTGCATGGCCATATAAAGGCAGGTCGGCGTCTTGCCGCAGCGGGACACGCCCACCAGGATCAAATCAGCCTTGTCGTAGTAGTGGGTGCGGGCGCCGTCGTCGTTGTCGAGGGCGAAGTTCACCGCCTCGATCCGCTCCATATAGTTGGAGTTATGGCCAATGGAGTGAGATTTTCCGACAGAGTATGACGAATGTTCACTTAACTCTTGTTCCAGCGGCGCCAGGAAGGTAGAGAAGATGTCGATCATGAAACCATTGGAGGTGGCGAGGATCTCACGAATGTCCTGATTGACGATGGTGTCGAAAATGATCGGACGAAATCCGTCTTTTTCGGCCGCCAGATTGATTTGTTGTACCATGGCTCGCGCTTTATCCACGCTATCGATATAGGGTCGCGTGAATTTGCTGAAGGTAATGTTTTCGAACTGCGCCAGCAGGCTTTGACCCAGGGTTTCGGCTGTAATGCCGGTGCCGTCGGAGATAAAGAAAGCAGATCGTTTCATTTGAGCCTTGGGCCTTAAGCTGATGACGAATCTTGGATATGATAGGCGCGATTTTGCCGTCCCGCAGTGGGCCGCATTCTCACTTATTTTCCAGGTCCAGGCCACAAACGCCGGTAACCGCTCCTACTGAGCCGCCGGCGTCCTGAGCTTTTCCAACACAGAAAGTGGAGAGATCACCTTGGTAGAGTACGTAGTTTCCCTCGATAAGCTCGGCGTCCATGATGTAGAGCACGTAGGGGGCAAGAACGCATCCCTGGGCGAGATGATCAGTAATCTTGCGGGCGCCGGTGTATCGGTGCCAGGTGGTTTTGCCACCACCGCCCAGGCTTACCGTGATTTCCTCGAGTTGAGCGGCCTCAACGATCAGATCCATGCCGCCCTCGATGCGCTGGACGTCGATGACGTCAACGCCCTGGCCAAGACTGGCGCCCAGATCCGTCAATGGATCATGGAAGCCGAATTCCCCGAGAAGCTCAACGCCGAGATCCGCACCGCGTTTGCCACGCTGTCGGCCGGTAACCCCGACATGGCTGTCGCCGTGCGCTCCTCGGCCACCGCCGAAGACCTGCCGGACGCCTCCTTTGCCGGCCAGCAAGAAACCTTCCTGAACATCCGCGGCGTGGAAAACGTGATCCGCGCAGCCAAGGAAGTGTTTGCCTCCCTCTTTAACGACCGTGCTATTTCCTACCGCGTACACCAGGGTTTCGACCACAAGCTGGTGGCCCTGTCTGCCGGTGTGCAGCGCATGGTGCGTTCGGAAACCGGCACCGCCGGCGTGATGTTCACCCTGGACACCGAATCGGGCTTCCGCGACGTGGTGTTCATCACCGGCGCCTACGGCCTCGGCGAAACCGTCGTACAAGGCGCGGTGAACCCGGACGAATTCTACGTCCACAAACACACCCTTGAAGCCGGCCGCCCGGCCATCCTGCGCCGCAACCTGGGCAGCAAGGCGATCAAGATGATCTACGGCGACGAGGCCAAGGCCGGTCGCTCGGTGAAAACCGTTGATGTCGACAAGGCCGAACGCGCGCGTTTCTGCCTGACCGACGCCGAAGTCAGCGAATTGGCCAAGCAGGCGATGATCATCGAGAAGCACTACAAGTGCCCGATGGACATCGAATGGGCCAAGGACGGTGACGACGGCAAGCTATACATCGTCCAGGCCCGCCCTGAGACCGTGAAGAGCCGCACCTCGGCCAACGTCATGGAACGCTACCTGTTGAAAGAAACCGGCACCGTGCTGGTGGAAGGCCGTGCCATCGGCCAGCGCATCGGCGCCGGCAAGGTGCGGATCATCAAGGACGTGTCCGAGATGGACAAGGTCCAGCCAGGCGACGTGCTGGTCTCCGACATGACCGACCCGGACTGGGAACCGGTGATGAAGCGCGCCAGCGCCATCGTCACCAACCGTGGCGGGCGTACCTGCCACGCGGCGATCATCGCCCGCGAGCTGGGGATTCCGGCAGTGGTCGGTTGCGGTAACGCCACCCAACTGTTGAAAGACGGCCAGGGCGTGACCGTGTCCTGCGCTGAAGGCGACACCGGCTTCATCTTCGAAGGTGAGCTGGGCTTCGATATCAAGCAAAACTCCATCGACGCCATGCCCGACCTGCCGTTCAAGATCATGATGAACGTCGGCAACCCGGACCGCGCCTTCGATTTCGCGCAATTGCCGAACGCCGGTGTGGGCCTGGCCCGCCTGGAGTTCATCATCAACCGCATGATCGGTGTGCACCCCAAGGCCCTGCTGAACTACGACGGCCTGCCGCCGGACATCAAGGAAAGCGTCGACAAGCGCATCGCCGGCTACAACGACCCGGTGGGCTTCTACGTCGAGAAGCTGGTGGAAGGCATCAGCACCCTGGCAGCGGCGTTCTACCCGAAAAAGGTCATCGTGCGCCTGTCGGACTTCAAGTCCAACGAGTACGCCAACCTGATCGGCGGCAAGCTTTACGAGCCGGAAGAAGAAAACCCGATGCTGGGCTTCCGTGGCGCCTCGCGCTACATCAGCGAAGCCTTCCGCGACTGCTTCGAGCTGGAATGCCGTGCCCTCAAGCGCGTGCGCAACGAGATGGGCCTGACCAACGTCGAAATCATGGTGCCGTTCGTGCGCACCCTGGGTGAAGCGAGCCAGGTGGTGGACCTGCTGGCTGAAAACGGCCTGTCCCGTGGCGAGAACGGCCTGCGCGTCATCATGATGTGCGAGCTGCCATCCAACGCCATCCTGGCTGAAGAGTTCCTGGAGTTCTTCGACGGCTTCTCCATCGGTTCCAACGACCTGACCCAGCTGACCCTGGGCCTGGACCGCGACTCCGGGATCATCGCCCACCTGTTCGACGAGCGTAACCCTGCGGTCAAGAAGCTGCTGGCCAACGCCATCCAGGCGTGCAACAAGGCCGGCAAGTACATCGGGATCTGCGGCCAAGGCCCTTCCGATCACCCGGACCTGGCCAAGTGGCTGATGGAGCAGGGCATCGAAAGCGTCTCGCTGAACCCCGATTCCGTACTGGAAACCTGGTTCTTCCTGGCTGAAGGTCAAGCCCAGGCGTAATACGCAACACCCAAAAGTGCCGGTCAACCTTGCGGTTGGCCGGCATTTCTCATTCTGTACAGGGCGGAACTCCTTCCGGACGCCGCCCTTTTTTGTGCAAGAGCATTATGCAAAGCAGCAGCAACCTGTTTCCCGTCGCCTTGATCAGCGCTGAGCGTCGTGGCGACCTGAGTGAAGATGTGTATCGGCTGAAACCCGGCAACAGCCCTGACGGTACCGTCGAGCTGGCCGTGACCCGCCTGGGCCTGGCTGACGTCCCGGAAAACCGGGGCGTGCCGGTGGTTTTGTTGCATGGCAGTTTTTCCAACCGCCGCTTCTGGTACTCGCCCAAGGGGATCGGCCTGGGCGCCTACCTGGCGCGCGAAGGGTTTGACGTCTGGATCCCGGAAATGCGCGGTCACGGGCTGTCCCGGCGCAACCAGGACTACGCCAGGAATCGTGTCGCCGACTATGCTCGCTACGACTTGCCGGCCATTGCCGCCTTCGTGCGTGAGCAAAGCGGGCAGATTCCCCACTGGATCGGGCATTCCCTGGGTGGCACAACCCTGG
>NZ_JACARK010000966.1:0-1628 GCF_013386655.1 Pseudomonas sp. K5002
CGCCAACGACGCGCTGCGCATCGACAGCAACTTCGCCAGCGGCAGCCTGTTGATCGACAACAGCGGCACCATTCGCTCCGCCACCGGCCAAGGGCTGGACCTGGATGCGATCCGCAGCTCCAACGTCACTACCACTATCATCAACCGCCAGGGCGGGCTGATTCGCGGTGACGCCAGCGACGGCATGAAGACCGGCGGCAACGCTACGATCACCAACTACGGCGAGATTTCCACCGGCGACACCCACTCGCGCGATGACAAATTCGACGGCGTCGACATCGACTCCGCTACTGGCGTGACCGTCACCAACTACGGCCTCATCTCCGGCGGCCGCCACGGCATCACCACCGACCTGGGCGCCACGCTGACCAACTACGGCACGGTAATCGGCCGCAACGGCTCGGGTTTTGGTTCCGACGGCGATGGCACGGTGATCAACCACGGCACTATTACCGGCGCATTTTCCGGACTGCAGCCGGACGGCGATGGTGACGGCGTGGACATCGACAAGATTGCCCACATCGAAAACTACGGAGTCATCCAGGGCGTCGGCGCCGGTGGTGTCGACAAGAACGGCTTTGCCAACGGCAGCGAAGGCATCGCCCTCGGTGGTGGCTATGTGTTCAACGGCGTGGGTGCATTGGTAAGCGGTGCCAACAACGCGGTGCTGGTGGACGACGGCAGCGACGGCCCGGGACTTGCTGCAACCACCCTGATCAACCATGGCACCATTCAGGGCCTGAACGGCTTCGGCGTGAAGTTCGTCGGCGAGTTTGCCGACACGGTGGTCAACGCCGGCTTGATCAGCGGCAGCAACGGCCTGGCCCTGGATTTGGGCGGCGGCGATGACACGCTGACCCTGCTCGGCGGCAGCCGCTTTGTCGGCGTGGTGGATGGCGGCACCGGATATGACCGCGTGATCATGGACGACGCCGCCGGCGGCAGTTTTGGCGACAGCCGCAACTTCGAATGGCTGGACGTGAAGCAAGGCACCTGGACCCTCACCGGCAGCGGCGACTTCAGCGACGGCGGCGAGATTTTCAGCGGCGCCAAGCTGATCAACCAGGGCGGGATCGCTGGCAACCTGACCGTCGATGAAGGCGGTATTTATGCCGGTGGCGGTAGTGTCGGCAGCCTGTTGGTCAAAGGCACCTTGCAGACCAACACCGCCCTCGGCACCGCCAGCATCACCCGCGACCTGACGATGACCAGCGGCTCGACCCTGGCCTATGGCGTGAATGCCGACGGCAGCAGCGCACCGGTCCAGGTCGGCGGCACCGCGTACCTGAATGGCGCGACCCTGGCGGTCAATCCCGGCACCGGCACCTACCCGTGGCAGAGCCACTACACGGTACTGCAGGCCGGCAGCATCAATGGCACGTTCGGCAAGGTCACCAGCGACTATGCCTTCCTCACCCCCACCCTGGATTACAGCCCTACCCAGGTCGGCCTGACCTATTCCCGCAATGACGTGGCGTTCAATCAGTTCGCCAACACCGGCAACGGCACCCGCGCCGCCAACGCCCTGGCGAGCCTGGGCAAGAACAACGCGTTGTACAACGCCTTGCTCAACACCACCAACAGCAGCGCCGGTGCCGCCATCGAGCAATTGGCCGGCAGCAGCACCG
>NZ_JACARK010000967.1:0-4125 GCF_013386655.1 Pseudomonas sp. K5002
CGCAGGCCTGTGGAGCAAGGAAGACGCGACGCGCCAGCGCGACCCCAAGGGCGCGGGCAAGCCTGACCTGAGCTGGAAAAAAGTCACCGTCGGCGGGCGCAACTATGTGGAGATGCGCAACCAGGGCGCGGTGCACGCGCGGCTCACCGATGTGGCGTTCAAACAGGGCGGGCAGACCCGGCCGCTGGTAGACGGCCTGCTCGGCTATGTACTGCCGGGCGCAACCATGCGCTGGCCGGTGCCACAAGGTGTCGCGGGCGATCAGCCGCTGCAGGTGCGAGTCAATGGCGCAGCGCAACTGGAGAACCTTGCGCCGGGACGGTAACGCAATGGAATAGGGCATGGAGCAGCCCTTGGTCTTAACGGATGGAGATGTCCATTGATGGACACAATGCCTTGGTGAGCCATGGTTGGGCTCGTAGTCGATGGCGATCGGTGTGGGTGGTGGGCGGCCTGGCGGGCCTGGTGCTTGCGCCGCTTGGCGTGGCCGCGCCGTTGCCGCCGCCGCCCAGCAACATGGAGGCTGTTGCCGATGCACAGTTGTTCCTCGAACTGGTGGTCAACCAGATGGACACTGGCCGGGTGGTGGCCGTGGATCAGCGCGCCGGCGGCCTGTTTGTGCCGGCGGCCACCTTGCGGGACGTGGGCATGAAGCTGCCGGCCGAGATCACCACCGAGGTCGCGCTGGACCACCTGCCGGGCCTGCACACCGATTACGACAGCCAGGGCCAGCGCCTCATGTTGACGGTACCGCCGGCGTGGTTGCCGGCGCAGTTCATCGGCAGCCGCAACAACTACCCGCGCGCCCAGGCACTCACCAGTTTTGGTGCGTTGCTCAACTATGACGCTTACCTGAACGACACCGATGACGCCGGCACATACCTGGGCATTTTCAACGAAGTGCGGCTGTTCGATACCTGGGGCACCTTGTCCAATACCGGCCAATACCGCACCACCTTTGGCGGCCAGGCCAGCGGCAGCACTTTGAACAATGGCTACCGGCGCTATGACACCACCTGGCGCTTTTCCGACGATGAGCGCCTGCTGACCTACGAGGCGGGCGACGTGATCAGCAGCGCATTGCCGTGGAGCAGTTCGGTACGCCTGGGCGGGGTGCAAGTGTCGCGGGATTTCGGCGTACGCCCGGACCTGGTGACTTACCCCTTGCCACAATTTGCCGGGGAGGCGGCGGTGCCGTCGTCGGTGGACCTGTTCATCAATGGCTACAAATCCAGCAGCGCAGATCTGCAGCCGGGCCCGTACACCTTGACCAACGTGCCGTTTATCAACGGCGCCGGCGAAGCGGTGGTGGTCACCACCGATGCCCTGGGCCGGCAGGTGTCGACCACCGTGCCGTTCTACGTCACCAGTACGTTGTTGCAAAAAGGCCTGTCGGATTTTTCGGTGGCGGCCGGTAATTTGCGCCGCGACTACACCATTCGGGATTTTGGCTACGGGCCGGGCGTGGCCAGCGGCACGTTTCGTTACGGGGTGTCGGACTACTTCACCCTGGAAAGCCATGCCGAAGCCTCAGGCGACCTGACCCTGGGCGGGCTCGGCGGCAACGTGCGGCTGGGCAACTTCGGGGTGCTCAATACCGCCCTCAGCCAAAGCCAGTTTGATGGCGAGACCGGCCAGCAACTGAGCTTCGGTTATCAATACAGCAACCAGCGCTACAGCCTGTCATACCAGCGAGTAGAGCGCCGCGACCAGTACGCCGACCTGACCCTGGTCGACACGCCTTATGCGAGCCTCAGCAAGCGCAGCGAGCAGGTGACCCTGAGCCTGAACCTCAACGATTTCGGCAGCATCGGTGCCGGCTATTTCGATGTGCAGGCGGCCGATGACTCCCGCACCCGGCTGATGAACCTCACCTGGAGCAAACAGCTGTGGCGCAACACCAGTTTCTACCTGTCGGCCAACCGCGAGGTCGGTGACAGCAACTGGGCCATGCAGGCGCAGTTGGTCATCCCGTTCGACATCTATGGCAGCCTGGCCTTGAGCAACGAGCGCAGCCAGGCCGGCGAGAGTCGCCAGCGGGTCAACTACAGCCGGGCGGTGCCGTCCGAAGGCGGCGTGGGCTACAACCTGGGGTATGCCAGTGGCGACGGCCCCGCCTATCGCCAGGCCGACCTGACCTGGCGCATGCAGTCGGTGCAATTGCAGGCGGGCGTCTATGGCAGCAGCGACGCCGAGACCCGCTGGGCGGATGCCAGTGGCTCGCTGGTGTGGATGGACAATCAGGTGTTCACCGCCAACCAGGTCAATGACGCGTTTGTGGTGGTGAGCACCGACGGCTATTCCGGTGTGCCGGTGCTCTATGAAAACCAGTTGGTGGGGGAAACCGACCGCAATGGGCACTTGCTGGTGCCGTGGAGCAGCGCGTACTACCGCGGCAAGTATGAAATCGACCCGCTGAACCTGCCGGTCAACGTGCAGACCCCGAATGTCGAGCAGCGCGTGGCGGTGCGGCGCGGCAGCGGCTACTTGCTGGAGTTCCCGGTGCGCCGGGTGATCGCGGCCAGTATCACCCTGGTGGATGCCCGGCATCAGGACCTGCCCCTGGGCAGCCAGGTGCGTCATGAGCAAACCGGGGCGCGCGCGGTGGTGGGGTGGGATGGCCTGGTGTACCTGGAGAACCTGGCGGCCCACAACACCTTGCAAGTCACTGTGGGTGAGGGCCGTACCTGCCAGGCAACGTTCGACGTGGATATCAACGAGGAGCAGGTGCCGCTGATCGGGCCGCTGGTTTGCCAATGAGATAAGGAGTGTGGGTGTGTGGGTCAAGGGATGGGTGTCGGGAATGCTGGTGTTGGCGAGCCTTGGGGGCGTGCAGCAGGCGCAAGCCTTGTGTTCGGTGGGGGCGACCGTGCCAGCCAGCTTTGGCACGTCGGTGAGTTCGATGACCGTGCGCACTGCCGCCCAGACCAGTTCGACCACCTCCAGCGGCTTGAACTGTACCTCGGCCCTGATTTCGTTGCTGGCTTCCACCGACCACTTTTACGCCACCATCACCGGTTCCTCCCAGGGCGGCATGGTTGGGCCCACCGGTGATGTGATCAGCTACACGGTCTATGCCAACAACACCACCGGCTTTCCGATGACCCGGGGCACCGCGTTCGACTTTGGCGGGCCCGGCGGCATCGCGCAAACCGCCGGGCTGATTTCCGGGCCGGGCACGAAAACCTTGCCGCTTTACATGAGCACGACGATCGGCAGCAACGTGGCGGCCGGCACCTATAGCGAAACCCTGAGTATTTTCTGGAACTGGAACTATTGCTCGGGCATTGGTATCGGCGGGATTTGTCTGGGGCGGGATATCAACAGTGGCACCACGACGTTGACCGTCAGCATGACCGTGGCCAATGACTGCACGATCACCGCGCCCAACATCAGCTTCGGCAGCGCGCCGGTGATCAGTGGCTTTTCCAGCGTGAGCGGGCAAGCCACGATTGCCTGCACCAAGGGCAGTGCCTACACCGTGGGCATCAGCGACGGGCAGAACCCGGTGAGTGTGGGCGGGCAGCGGCGGATGATCTCGGGGAGCAATTTCCTCAATTACGACATCTTCAAAAGCGCCACCACCACTCGCTGGGGCAGCGTGACCACCGCCCGGCGCGCCAGCTCCACGGCTGAGGTGAACCCCGGGAATGGCCTGGGCACCGGCAGCCAGGTGTTCAACTACAACGCGGCGATCTATAGCAACCAGGCCACGCCGCCAGCCGGTACCTACGTCGATAACGTGGTACTGGATGTGGGTTTCTAGAACCGCATCGTCTGCTTGAGCATCTGTGTGGTCGACGGGTCTTGCGGGCTGACCATCGCATAGTTGTAGCCCGCGCCCGACCAGTATTCGGCCTGCAGCCCGTCGGCACTGCGGCTGCCACGGGGCAGGAATTTGTTTTCCGGGCCCGGCGGACGGATATAGAAACTGATGCGCCGCCCTTGGGGGTCTTCATACAGCACCATGGCCGCCGCGCCTTGTTCGGTGCTGAGCAGGCGCCCGCTGACCGCCTTGAACCCGGCCTGGCTCAGGTCCGGCAGGCGGTAGGCCTGGTTGAAATAACGGTCGAGCCAGCCTTGCATGTCGCCACCGCTTTGCACGTGGTAGTCGGCGGGCAGGAT
>NZ_JACARK010000968.1:0-2624 GCF_013386655.1 Pseudomonas sp. K5002
GCCTATGGCGTTGCCGGGCTGCTGGGCCTGGGCGTGGTCGCCACCCTGGCGTACATGTTTGTACCGACCCACGTGGTCAAGGCCAGCAGTGAGCCTGCGGTGACTGCGGTAACGCCGGGCACCGAGCAAAAAGACTGGGCCCACTGGGGCAACACCACCGCCGGCAATCGGTTTGCCGCGCTGGACCAGATCAACAAAGGCAACATCGACAAGTTGCAGGTGGCCTGGACCTTCCACACCGGTGACATCCCCGAGAGCAATGGCGCCGGTGCCGAAGACCAGAACACCCCGCTGCAGATCGGTGACAGCGTTTACGTGTGCACCGCCTACGGCAAAGTGTTTTCCCTGGATGCCGATACCGGTGCCCAACGCTGGAAATTCGATCCCCAGGGCAGCGGCCCCAACTGGCAGCGTTGCCGTGGCCTGGGTTATTTCGACAGCAGTGCCAGCGAGCAACCCGCCGGCGCCAAAGCCTGTGTGAAACGTCTGTTTCTGCCGACCGGCGATGCCCGGTTGATTGCGATCAATGCTGAAACCGGCGCGCCTTGCGAAGACTTCGGCGACCACGGCACTGTCGACCTGAAGACCGACATGGGCGAAGTGAAGCCCGGTTATTACCAGCAAACCTCGACGCCACTGGTGGCGGGAAATGTTGTGATCGTGGGTGGACGCGTGGCGGACAACTTCTCCACCGGTGAACCGCCAGGCGTGGTGCGCGCCTTTGACGTGCACAGCGGCGAACTGGTGTGGGCCTGGGATCCGGGCAACCCGAACACCACCAAACGCCCACCTGCAGGAGAGACCTACACCCGGGGCACGCCGAACGTATGGTCGGCCATGTCCTACGACGCCAAGCTCGGCCTGGTCTACCTGCCTACCGGTAACGCCACCCCGGATTTCTTCGCCGGTGAACGTACCGCCTATGACGACAAGTGGAGCTCCTCCATCGTCGCCATCGACGTGAAGACCGGCCAAGTGCGCTGGCACTTCCAGACCACTCACCACGACCTGTGGGACTTCGACCTGCCGGCACAGCCGCTGCTCTATGACATTCCGGATGGCAACGGCGGCGTACAGCCAGCACTGGCCCAAGTCACCAAGCAAGGTGAAATCTTCCTGCTCAACCGCGAAACCGGCGTGCCCATCGCCCGGGTCGAAGAGCGCCCGGTGCCCCAGGGCAATGTGCCCGGCGAACGTTATTCGCCGACCCAGCCGTTTTCGGTGGACATGCCTTCGATCGGCAATCAGCAACTGACCGAATCCGACATGTGGGGCGCCACGCCGTTTGACCAGTTGATGTGCCGCATCCAGTTCAAGGGCATGCGTCATCAGGGCGTCTATACGCCACCAGGCCTGGACCGCGCGCTGCAATTCCCGGGTTCGCTGGGGGGGATGAACTGGGGCAGTGTGTCAGTGGACCCGAATACCCACTATATGTTCGTCAACGACATGCGCCTGGGTTTGGCCAACTACATGATCCCGCGCGACAAGATCGCCGCCGGTGCCAGTGGCATCGAAATGGGCGTGGTGCCGCAAGAAGGTACGCCATTCGGTGCAATGCGCGAGCGCTTCCTCTCGGCGGCGGGCATTCCGTGTCAGAAGCCGCCGTTCGGCACCCTGTCGGCCATCGACCTGAAAACCCACAAGCTGATGTGGCAAGTGCCGGTGGGCACGGTTGAAGACACCGGGCCGCTGGGCATCCGCATGCACATGCCGATTCCAATCGGCATGCCGACCCTCGGCGCGTCCCTGGCCACCCAGTCCGGCTTGCTGTTTTTCGCCGGCACCCAGGACTTCTACCTGCGCGCTTTCGACACCGGCAACGGCAACGAGATCTGGAAATCACGGCTGCCGGTGGGTAGCCAGTCGGGGCCGATGACCTACGTGTCGCCCAAGACCGGCACGCAGTACATCGTGCTCACCGCTGGCGGCGCGCGACAGTCGCCGGACCGTGGGGATTATGTGATTGCCTACGCGTTGCCCAAGAAATAGGGCGTGAAAAAGCCGCACGGATGTGCGGCTTTTTTTTGCGTCTTAGATCGCGTCAGCCAGCAGGCATCGGGCAAAGAGTTGTGGCACCGGAAGGTTGCGCTGGCTGTAGCGGCTCAGCAAGATGATTTCCCGGTTAAAGGTCAGCTCGCCCAGCGGGATGACACGCACCTGCGGGGATCGGTCCAGCCATAGTCCGGCGTGGGGAACCAGTGAAACGCCCAGGCCGCATTCGACCATTTTGACCAGCGCCTCAATCTCGTCCAGTTCCAGCGCCACTTGCACGTCCAGCCGCTGATCCCGCAGAAAGCGACTGACCAGCCGCCCGCCAAACGAAGCCCGGTCGTAGCGCACGTGAGGATGAGCGGCGAGCAGTTGCAGCGGGTCATCCCCCTCGACCTTCAGCGGCGCGATCAACACAAACGGCTCCCTGCGCAGCAGTTGCACGTGCAGTTCCTTGGGCAAGTCAAAGGGTGGGCGAATGATGATCGCCGAGTCGAGTTCGCCTGCATCCACCTGGCTGAGCAGCTCCAGGGAAACTCCCGGCACCAACTTGCACTCCACCGTCGGCGCCGCCTGGCGCAAACGCACCAGGGCCTGGGGCAGCAGGCCGGTCTGGGCGGTGGTGATGGCGC
>NZ_JACARK010000969.1:0-6982 GCF_013386655.1 Pseudomonas sp. K5002
TCCGTGGAAGGCAGCAGCCTGGTCGGTGATGGCCAGGCCGTCGCCCAGCCGCTGCGCCGCGCGGCCCAGCACCGTGGTTTGCCGCTGCGTCTGCCATTGGGTGACCTGGACGAACAGATCGTCGCCACCGCCCCGAATCTTGAAAGCCCTGACGCCACACCGCTGCGCGCCGCGTCCGAGCGTTATGGGGCCGATGCCTTGCTGGCGGTGCATGCTCGCGAAGATGGCGGCCAATGGTCGGCCAAATGGCGCCTGTGGCTGGGGGATAAAAGCGAGCAGGGCACCGCCACCGGCACTGATACTGCCGCATTGGCTGACGCCGTGCTGCTGGCCGTCAGCGAACGCCTGGTACCACGCTTTGCGGTCAAGGCCGGCGCTGCCACCAGTGATCAGTTGCTGGAAGTGCAGGGCATGAATCTCGAGCATTACGCCGCCCTCGGCCATCTGCTGGAACCGTTCGGTGCCCAGCCAGTGCGCGTGGACGGCACTCGCATCGTTTATCGGGTGAATGGCAGCGCCGAGCAGCTGCGCACCCAGTTGAGCCTGGCCAAGTTGCAGGAAATCCCGGCAGGTGAAGCTCCGGCTCCGCAGCCGGTGGTAGAAGGCGCGCAACCGGCACCGGTCGAGCCGACGCCGCAGCTACGTTTTCATTGGTAAGTGTTCTTCCTTCTTATATAGAAGCAGGAAGCAAATAACAGAGGGAGTGGTTTATGGCGGATACGCGTCGTTGGGTGTGGCTTGGCGGGATTGTCCTGCTGTGCGTTTTTGTGTTCCTGCTGCATTCGATCCTGACGCCGTTCCTGGTCGCGTTACTGCTGGCCTACCTGTTCGATCCGGTGGTGGATCGCCTGGAAAAGATCGGCCTGTCACGTACCTGGGGCGTGGTGGCGGTGTTTGCGTTGTTCACCTTGATCATCACGGCGCTGGTCCTGGTGCTGGTGCCGATGTTGGCCAAGCAGTTGTTCAAGCTCTATGAGCTGGCGCCGCAGATGCTCGACTGGCTGCAACACACGGCCATGCCGTGGGCGCAGGCCAAGCTGGGGTTGGCAGACGGCTTCTGGAAGTTCGACAAGGTCAAGGCGGCCATCAGCGAGCACATGGGCCAGACCACCGACATTGTCGGCGTGGTGCTGAGCCAGGCGACGGCGTCGAGCCTGGCGCTGATTGGCTGGCTGACCAACCTGGTGCTGATCCCGGTCGTGGCGTTCTACCTGCTGCGGGACTGGGACATCATGATGGCCAAGATCCGCGGCCTGCTGCCGCGCGACCGTGAGGAGCGCATTGTCTCCCTGGCCGAGGAGTGTCATGAGGTGCTCGGCGCCTTCGTCCGTGGCCAGTTGCTGGTGATGCTGGCGCTGGGGATCATCTACGCGGCGGGGTTGATGGCGATCGGCCTGGAACTGGGGCTGTTGATCGGCCTGATCGCCGGCCTGGCAGCCATCGTGCCTTATATGGGCTTCGTGATTGGTATCGGTGCGGCGCTGGTGGCCGGGTTGTTCCAGTTCCACGGCGACCTGTACCCGATGCTCGGGATTGTCGCGGTGTTCATGGTCGGCCAGGCCCTGGAAGGCATGGTGCTGACGCCACTGCTGGTAGGCGACCGGATCGGCCTGCACCCGGTGGCGGTGATCTTTGCGATCCTGGCGGGCGGCGAGCTGTTCGGCTTTACCGGCATCCTGCTGGCGCTGCCGGTGGCGGCGGTGATCATGGTGCTGGTGCGCCATGTGCACGACTTGTACAAGGACTCGGACATGTACGCCGGAACCGACGAACCGGAGTTATAACCGCAGCATCACAAACCCGGCTCAAGGCCGGGTTTGTCATTTATCGGCTCTGGCGTTTCGCCATTGCGTCAAACATTCCTCACCAAATCCAACAAGTTAACGCAAACCTTTGATTTTGCTTGTGGTCTGCTGCATTGTGCGCCCGGCGTCACGGGTATAAACTTTGCAAACTTTACACAGAGGTCACTAACGGTTCGATTGGAACCGTTCAGTCAGCATGAAACCGATTCAGCTGCCCCTAGGTGTGCGTCTGCGTGACGACGCCACCTTTATCAATTACTACCCAGGCGCCAATGCCGCTGCACTCGGCTATGTCGAGCGGCTCTGCGAAGCCGACGCCGGGTGGACCGAAAGCTTGATCTACCTCTGGGGCAAGCACGGCGTGGGGCGTACCCACTTGTTACAGGCCGCTTGCCTGCGCTTCGAACAGATGGGTGAACCGGCGGTGTACCTGCCGCTGGCGGAGCTGCTGGACCGCGGTATCGAGATCCTCGACAACCTCGAACAATACGAACTGGTCTGCCTGGACGATTTGCAGGCAGTGGCGGGGCGGGCAGATTGGGAAGAGGCACTGTTCCATCTGTTCAACCGCTTGCGTGACAGCGGCCGGCGCTTGTTGATTGCCGCCTCCACCTCGCCACGTGAGCTGCCGGTGAAGCTGGCGGACTTGAAGTCGCGGCTGACCCTGGCGCTGATTTTCCAGATGCGCCCGTTGTCCGACGAAGACAAACTGCGGGCCCTGCAACTGCGTGCTTCGCGCCGCGGGTTGCACCTGACCGATGAAGTCGGGCATTTTATTCTCACTCGCGGTACACGCAGCATGAGCGCATTGTTCGACTTGCTCGAACAGCTCGACCAGGCTTCCTTGCAAGCCCAACGCAAGCTGACTATTCCCTTCCTCAAAGAAACCCTGGGCTGGTAGCCAGCCCTTTAAAACCGGGGCTTTCGGCAAATTACAGGCGCCAGAAAACCTGCGTTTGGGCCGTTTTGGCCACGCAAATGGCTGGCATAGGGTGTTAAGGGCTTAGATGTCATAGTCCAAACAAGAAGTCACATAGATCACGATTGAATTTGCAAATCGATGTGATAGAAGGCATAGTCTCGGCTTCTTTACACATCAGCCACGGTCGTGCCCATGCTAAATCGCTTCGCACCCCTCGTGCCTCTCGCACTCGTTACCCTGTTGTTTGGTTGCGCCACCCACACTCAAAACGTGGCTGAGCAGCAAAAACCAGTACAGCAGTCCCAGGCAAAATTCGTTGCGTCGCAGTCTTCCACTGTTTATCAGGAAGAGATCGCAACTGAAAAAGAACTCGCCGACTTCGCCGGCGCCAAGCCTTACCAGCTTCCCGTTCTGGCCGACAGCATTCTCGAACGCGGCATGTCCCTGATCGGTACCCGTTACCGTTTCGGCGGTACCTCTGAAGCCGGTTTCGACTGCAGCGGTTTCATCGGCTACCTGTTCCGCGAGGAAGCCGGCATGAACCTGCCGCGTTCCACCCGCGAAATGATCAACGTGGATGCACCGTTGGTCGCGCGGAACAACCTCAAGCCCGGTGATCTGCTTTTCTTTAGTACGGCTGGCCGTGGTCGTGTCAGCCACGCCGGTATCTACCTGGGCGACAACCAGTTTATCCACTCCAGCAGCCGCCGCAGCGGTGGTGTGCGAGTCGACAACCTGGGTGACAGCTACTGGAGCAAAACCTTCATCGAAGCCAAGCGCGCCCTGGCGATGGCCCCGACTACCGTTACCGCCAGCAAGTAAAGTTAAAGTGATACTTGAAGTTTGACGTGTAAGCGCTAGAATCCCTGGACATTGTTGTAAATTGATCGCGCGAGCTTTGCTTGCGCGTTCTGTTTTTCAACGTTCGGCAGCGAAAGCCGCATCCAGATCAGGATTGTTCTGCCCATGTCGACCTCGGCCCGCCTAATTCTTCTCGTTTGCGCCGCGCTGCTCAGCGCCTGCGCAAGCCGTCCACCGCCTGCTCCCGTGGCCGTCAAGCCCAAGCCGGTGTTCAACACCTATGCCACCCAAAGTTTCTCGCCTGCGGCCGAAGACGTGCTTTTTCGTGCACTGGGCCTGGTCGGCACGCCTTATCGTTGGGGCGGCAACACGCCGGACTCGGGGTTTGATTGCAGTGGCTTGATCGGTTTCGTCTACCGTGACGCGGCGGGCATCTCCTTGCCACGTACCACCCGCGAGCTGATCGTGATGCGCGCCCAGGACGTGAGCGAAAACAACCTGCAGACCGGTGACCTGATCTTCTTCGCCACGGGTGGCGGCTCGCAGGTCAGCCACGCCGGGATCTACGTGGGAGAAGGGCGCTTTGTGCATGCGCCGCAAACCGGCGGTACGGTGAAGCTGGACACGCTGTCCAAGGCTTATTGGCAGAATGCCTACCTGAGCGCCAAGCGCGTGTTGCCGGCCGAGCACTTGGCAAGAAACCCCTAGGAAAACACGAAACCAAATGTGGGAGCGGGCTTGCTCGCGAATGCGGTGGATCAGTCGACAACAAGCTGACTGACACACTGCATTCGCGAGCAAGCCCGCTCCCACATTTGTTTTGCGGTGTTTGCGAAGCTGGCTATTTAGCCGCCGACACTCGCCACACCTTGTTCCCCACGTCATCCGCCACCAGCAAATCCCCCTGCTTGTCGATCACCACGCCGACCGGGCGGCCCATGGCTTTCTCATCGCTATTGAGGAACCCGGTCAGCACATCCACCGGCTGGCCTTTGGGTTTGCCGCCTTCAAACGGCACGAAGATCACCTTGTAGCCACTGTGGGGCTTGCGGTTCCAAGAACCATGCTGGCCGATAAACGCGCCATTGCTGAATTGTGCCGGTAGCTTGCTGCCCTCGGCAAAGGTCAGTCCCAGGGAGGCTGTGTGCGGGCCCACCGCGTAGTCCGGGGCAATCGCCTTGGCTACCAGTTCCGGGTTCTGCGGACTCACCCGCACATCCACGTGCTGCCCGTAATAACTGAAGGGCCAGCCATAGAACGCGCCATCCTTGACCGAGGTGATGTAGTCCGGCACCAGGTCGCTGCCGATTTCATCGCGCTCATTGACCGCCGTCCACAGCTTGCCGCTTTGCGGTTCCCAGGCCATGCCGTTGGGGTTGCGCAGGCCGGAGGCGAAGATGCGGTGCTGGCCGGTGGCGCGGTCCACTTCCCAGATCGCGGCGCGGCCTTGTTCGGCTTCCAGGCCGTTTTCCGCGACGTTGCTGTTGGAGCCCACGCTGACGTACAACTTGCTGCCGTCCTGGCTCGCGACCACGTTCTTGGTCCAGTGATGGTTGATGCTGCCGCCCGGCAAGTCGGTCACCGTGGTTCCGGCTTCCTTGATCGAGGTTTCGCCTGGCTGATAGGGGAAGCGCAGCAGCTTGTCCGAATCGGCCACATACAGGTCGCTGCCCACCAGTGTCATGCCGAACGGCGAGTTCAGGTTCTCCAGGAACACCGTGCGGGTTTCGGCTATGCCGTCGTGGTCGGCGTCCCGCAGCAGGGTGATGCGGTTGGGGCTCGGCACGGCGGCCCCGGCGCGGCCCATGACTTTCTCCATCACCCAGCCACGAATACCCTTGGAATCGTCCGGCTTGGGTGGCGCATTGGTTTCTGCCACCAGCACATCGCCATTGGGCAGCACATACAGCCAGCGCGGATGGTCCAGGCCTTCGGCAAACGCCGCTACTTGAGTGCCTGCCGCTGCCGTTGGCTTGGTGCCTTCGGGCCAGCCGATGGCCGGGGCGATATTCACCGTGGGGATCAGGGTTTTATTCGGTTCCGGCAGTTTGGGCGAGGGCCCGGTGCCGTCGGACACTTGCAGGGTAGAGCTTTCGCCGCAGGCGGCGAGGGTGCCGGCGAGCATGATCAGTAGGGCAAGTCGGGTCTTGTGCATGGTTTTCTCCTTAATACCTGTAGCGGTAGAGGCGCGCAGCGGCCCGATGGTTCACGCGCATGTCCGGCTTTAATTGACGCTCCACCCCCAACCCACTAACCTTCGCGGCTTGTTTCAGGTGCTCTGTGGCGTACGCGCCGACTGAGTGAAACAGGGAAGCCGGTGAGTGAGCGCATTTTTCTACAGTGCTGCCACGATCCCGGCGCTGCCCCCGCAACGGTAAATGAGTCAAGACGGTGCCTTAAGCCACTGTATCGCCCGCGATATGGGAAGGCGCACCTTCGGCATCCAATGCCACTCATGAGCCCGGAGACCGGCCTGATCCATCCAACAGCATCACGGTGGGCGATGCTTGGCTGTCTGTATGTGTCTTTTTCCTGCCCGCCGTTTTTGTCCAGCCCCAACGGAGAGCTGCCATGACTGAATCCCCCGATCGTGACGAACGCCACCTGGCGCGCATGCTGCGCAAAAAAGCCGTGATTGACGAGCGCATTGCCAATTCACCGAACGAGTGCGGGTTGCTGCTGGTGCTTACCGGCAATGGCAAAGGCAAGAGCAGCTCGGCCTTTGGCATGCTCGCCCGGGCCATGGGCCACGGCATGCAGTGTGGCGTGGTGCAGTTCATCAAGGGCCGCAACAGCACTGGCGAAGAACTGTTCTTCCGCCGTTTCCCCGAGCAGGTGCGCTTCCACGTGATGGGCGAAGGTTTTACCTGGGAAACCCAGGACCGCGCCCGCGACATCGTGGCCGCCGAAGCCGCCTGGGCGGTCTCCCGGGAAATGCTGCAGAACCCGGCCATCGGCCTGGTGGTGCTGGATGAACTGAACATTGCCCTCAAGCACGGCTACCTCGACCTGGACCAGGTACTCAGCGACCTGCAGGCCCGCCCTCCGATGCAACACGTGCTGGTCACCGGCCGTGGCGCGAAACCCGAATTGATCGAAATGGCCGACACCGTAACTGAAATGGGCATGCTCAAGCATGCGTTCCAGGCGGGTATCAAGGCGCAGAAAGGCATCGAACTTTGAATCAGCCCCGTCACTGTCCTGCTGTGCTGATCGCCGCACCGGCGTCCGGCCAGGGCAAAACCACCGTCACCGCCGCGCTCGCCCGTTTGCACCGCAACCTGGGGCGCAAGGTGCGAGTGTTCAAATGCGGCCCGGACTTTCTCGACCCGATGATCCACGAGCGCGCCAGTGGTGCGCCGGTCTATCAATTGGACATGTGGATGGTCGGCGAGCAGGAAAGTCGCCGATTGCTGTGGGAAGCGGCGGGGGAAGCCGACCTGATCCTGATCGA
>NZ_JACARK010000970.1:0-2153 GCF_013386655.1 Pseudomonas sp. K5002
GTTCTTCCAGGCGCTTGAGCTTGAGGCTGATGGCTGCCTGCGAGGTGTCCAGTGCCTGGGCCGCGCGGGTGAAGCTGGCGAAATCGGCGACCAGGACAAAGGCGTGCACGGTGTCGATATCCAGCGGCTTGAGTGCGTCGGTCATTTCAGTTCCTTATCACACCTATATCCGGTGATATCTTGCTGAAATCATGGGCGCTGCGCAAGCTGGGCACTCATCTGAACAGGAGCGCCATGATGTTTGCCAAACAGTATTCACACCGCTTGCCAGCCGATTACGACATGGGTGTCATCCGTGAGCGGGCCGCTCGCCTGGGGCCGTTGTGGGATCATGCCGAGGGTTTGCTGTTCAAGGCGTTTATCGCCCAGGAGCGAGGGCAGGGGCCGGGGGTGGGTAACCTGTATTCGTCGGTTTATCTGTGGTCGGATCCTTTGCAGGCTGCGGATTTCTTGCTCGGCGAGCGCTTCCAGAAGGTCCTCGACAGTTTTGGCCAGCCGCACATTGAGTCCTGGTTACCGCTGGACGTGCAGCGAGGTCCGGCGCAAGACGCCTTGAGCCTGTATCGGGAGGAGTGGGCGCTGGCGCCGGGGGCGGACCGCGGGCAAATCCTCGCCGCAGAAAAGGCCCGCAACCAGCAGCTCGCGGACAGCAGCGATAACTTCGCGGTGTTTCTGGCGCTGGATGTGCAGGCGTGGAAACTGGTGCGAATTACCTTGTCGGCCAAGGCGCTGGATGTGAACCATCCGGGCAATGGCTACGAGGTGTTCTACCTGGCGCGGCCCGGGGTGTGAATGCCGGTAGCCGCCGATTCGTCGGCGGCTACCTGTACCGTCAGGAGTTGAGACGCGCCTGAGGCTGGCTCAGCTTGCGCTCGGCCACGGCGCCGAACACCAGGCCCAGGGTGGTCCACAGCACCAGTTGAATCCCCAGGGAAGCCACGCGGAATTTCCACAGCAACACTGCCGAGAACTGTTCCGACACTTCGTTGATGGTCGGGAACAAGCTGCCGGCCACCGACACGATCACGATGTACAGCGCCACACCGAGGATCGCGCCTGTCCAAAGGCCACGGCTGGCAATCAGCTTGCGCGCCGCGTTGATCGCAATCACCGCAGCCGCCACCGACACCAGCAGCATCAGGAAGAACAGCTTGGTGCGTTGCGCGATGGTGGCCGGGTCGCCCACCGATGGCGGGTTGGCCGGATACTTCAGCCCCGGCACCACGATGATCGTCACAAACGCCGCCAATGCCAGCAGCGCTGCCAAGCCACGGGGGCCGACCTTGCCGATGCGGCCCAGGGAGTAGGCGAACACCAGGGCGAAAATGCCACCCAGGGAGACGCTGTACACCACCACGCCGGTGAACAGGCCGAAGGTACTTTGTACTTCGCGGCTCACCAGTTCTTCTTCCGGCGCGTCGCCGTGCATCTGTGCCATCTGATCTTCGAAGGCGATGGCCTTGTCGATCTGCGGCTCACCAAAAGTCTTGGCGAAGCCGAAGGCCAGGATGCCGGCGAGCAGGCCCACCAGCATCCCGCGAACGAGTAAATGTCCTGTCATGTCGTCACACTCCAATCAATGGCAGGGGAAACCCAGCAGGTGGCGACCGTCATGCACAAACTCATGCACGTACATGCCTTTGAACACGGCCGTCGCGCCTTGCTCGGCGCCGACGAAGTAAATCGCGAGCAACAGCAGCAGGCCGCCGAAGATCGCCCAGGGCAGGATTTCGCCCAGGGGAATGGACGGTATTGAAACGTCGGAGCCAGTTGCAGCGGTATAAGCCATGAGAACCTCCAGGGATGACGCGTCCCGAAATGGATAGCGAGTTGGCTGAAACAGGGTCTGGCTTACGGCTAAAAGGCCGAATACAGTGGCGCGACCGCGCCGGCATTGAACCGGCTTCCTGTTGCAGAATAGTTGAAACATGTTGAAACAACTTCGCAAGTCTACGCTGACTGCACCTTAAAACCAGAGCGATTTGTCATGCAGGCCACCCGTTTGACCCTTGTTGCCCACGCCAGCACCCGTGCCCAGAAACAGGCACGCTTTGCGCTGGATGAGTCGGTGGAGATGGACTGGCAGCAGGCGGCGCTTTCCCAGGGGCAACGCTTCAAGCGTGCACCCCTGGTGCTGTGCGGCCCGGAGGCGC
>NZ_JACARK010000971.1:0-5404 GCF_013386655.1 Pseudomonas sp. K5002
ACCGCGCGCTGGGGCGGCACCACCAGCGCTTCCTGGGGTGTCTCGACCCACATCACGCCGCTCATGGCATACAGCAACTGGCCCCAATCGTGTTGATGGGGCTCGACATACAATCCGCGCGGATAGGTGCGCGCCAAGGGTTGCACGGGGACGGCGTGATCACTGAGGTCGGGAGGCGCGGCAAGGGCCATGGAAGACACATCGTTCAAGTATGGAGCGCCATGATAAGACGTGAACCGGATGATCCGAGTGAATTTTTACCACCTGCGCAGGGTCACTTAAAGACACAAGGAGGGTTTACGGATCCATGACTAACGCAAAACTTTTCGTGATCGACTACACGCTGCATGGCCAGCCCAAGTCATTCATCATCCGCCTGGAAAAACTCGACAACGCCGAAGCCTGGCATTGGGCGAGCTGCGACGCCGGCGTAGGCCGCATCGGGCGCTTTGCCCGTGAGCAGGTGAAGAAGACGAGCCAGCCCCAGGCCGAGAAATTCGGCATCGAAAACGTGCAATGGCGCCGCTCGGATGCGCGCCCCAGCGCGTGAAACTGTAGGAGCGAGTTTGCTCGCGAAGGTCGTTAACGATGACGCGGGGCACCTGGTGCCCCGCGTCGCTCTCGGGTGTTTCGCGAGCAAGCTCGCTCCTACAGAAGGCAGCCTGCGTTAGCCGTGGGCGGACTTGGTGCATTCGCACCCGGTCGCCGAAGCACAAGGCTCGCCATGGGCATGATGCTCGGCGCAGCCTTGGCAGCAATAGCCCTTGCCATCCTTCATCACCGCAGTTTCCCCCAACTGGCAGTTGCAGTCCTGGCAGGCGCATTTTTTTTCTTGCATGTCTTGCATGGTCAGACTCCTTTTTCGTGGTCGTCCAGGTGCGGCGAACGCCGGCACCTCAAGCAATGACTATAGGCAACGATTCAAGGTTCAAAGGCCCGTCAGTCAGCCCGACGAGCGTTGCTGCGGTACATGAACACCAGGGCCAGCGCGAGGCACAGCATCGCCACGATGCGGCTGCCGGACAGCTCGATCGCCGGGTTGCCGAGCCAGCCGAAGTTATCGATCAACATGCCCATGCCCAACTGCCCGACAATCACCGCCACCGTCGCCACTGCCGTGCCGACAATCGGGACCGCGCCGACCATTACCATCATGTACACCACCCCGAACAACGCCCCGGTCAGTTGCCACTTCGGCACGTCCAGCAGGCTGACCGCGTGGGCGGGCTCAAAGAACAGAATCAGCAACCCGGTACTGATCGCGCCCACGACAAAGGTCAGCAGGCTGCTGCGCAATACGCCCACCGCCTGCCCGAGGCGGCCATTGATGGCGGCCTGCACACTCAATACCGCACCGGCGGCCACTACCAATACCAACAACAGAATCAGGTTCATCGCCTTAACCTCGCGCAATCAGAACAAGTGCCACCACAATCAACGCCAGTGCAATCCAGCGCTCCACGTTGACCCGCTTGCGGGCAGTGCCAAACCAGCCGAAGTGGTCGATCAGCACGCTCTTGCCCACCTGGCCCGACAAGATCGCAATCATGGTCATCGCGATCCCGATATGCGGGGTCGCCAGGGTCAGCACCACCACGTACATCGGCCCCAGGAAGCCACCGATCAATTGCCAGCGCGGCAGGTCGGTCAACGCCGGACCCTTTTGCGGGCCGCTGAACAGCAACAGCAGGAACAGGATCGCCGAGCCGACGCCGAAGATGCTCAAGGTCGCCCACAAGTGGCCGACCTGCACACCCAGCGGGCCCAGCAAGCCGGCCTCCACCGACAAGCCCATGCCGGCGAAGATCACCAGCGGCAATAGCAACAACCGAAGAAACGTCTTGGGCTTGGCCTGAGCCACACCCGCCACTGAAGAAGCCTGCATACATCACCTGCGCGTTAGAGAGAGGAACAATGGCGCGTATTATCCGGTGGCACTGCTGTGCGATAAATGGGAGCATGCCGATAACACCTTTGCGAAATACGCACAGCATGGAGTGATGATGCAGGGTTTGAACGAACTGAGCTTCAAGGCGCTTCGCCTGTTTGTCGCGGTATTGGACTACGGCAGCTTCTCCGAAGTCGCACGCCGCGAAGGCCTGGCGCCCTCCTCCATTTCCCGGCAGGTGCAGTTGATGGAGCAGGCCCTGGGCCAACAGTTGCTGTACCGCCATACCCGTGCGGTCAGCCCTACCGAAGCCGGTCGCCTGCTGGGCCGGCATGCGCGATTGATGCTGGAGCAACTGGAAGCCGCCGGCCAGGCGTTGCAGGAACAGGAAAGCGAACCCAGCGGCCTGGTGCGCATCAATGCGCCGATGGTGTTTGGCCAACGCCACCTCTCGCCGTGGCTTGGGGAGCTGTGTCGGCGTTACCCGAAGCTGCAACTGGATATCCAGCAAACCGACACCTACGTCGACCCGTTGCAAGACGGCACAGACCTGCTGTTTCGCATCGGTGTGCTGAACGATTCCGGCATGCAGGCGCGAATCTTCGCCCCCCAGCGCTTTCGTCTCGCTGCCAGCCCCGGCTATCTGGAGCGTTTCGGTACGCCCCGGCATCCGGACGAACTGGTGAACCACCAGTGCCTGGCCTACAAGGGCGTCACCGGCCAGCAGCGCTGGTTCTTCCGCCGGGACCAGGGCGACTGGACGTCCTACAGCGTCAAGGGCCCGATCACCGGCAACCACGCCGACACCCTGACCCACGCTGCCGAACAAGGCCTGGGGCTGGTGGTGTTCCCGTCATGGTTGATCGGTGAAGGCCTGCGCGCCGGCACGCTGCAGGCGGTGCTCAGCGACTATGAAGTGGCGACGACCCTGGAGCCGCAACAGATTGCTGCGCTGTGGCCGGGTAGCCGGCGGCTGTCGTTGAAGGTGCGGACCGTGATTGATTACTTCGTCGAGTGTTTTGGGGCAGTGCCTTACTGGGACCGTTGAGCAACTGTGGGAAACTATTCGGCCCGCACTGTCGGGAAAAATCCCCCTTCAAGTAAGTCCGATCTGATTTTCCACAACACGGGTCAAAAACCGCTTGCACTCGGGCAGACTTCGAGGAATTCCTTCAGGAGAGACGTCATGGATGCCAGTCATTACTCGTTCGGAAACCTGCAATCGTCCCCGCAAAAATCACCCTCCGCCAGCAGTCGGTTGATCTTTGCCTGCTTACGGAATTTTGGCTATATTTGGCCAAAACCTCGAGAAGACCAAATGATTACCGTACCGTTGGGTGAAGCAAAAAATAATTTATCAAAACTGGTCGATGATGCCGCCGCCGGCCAAATCATCACCATAGCCAAGCATGGGCGCGCGATGGCTCGCCTTGTTCCTGTCGGGAAACCGACAGGCCGGCGAATTGGCGCAATGAAGGGCAAACTGGTGGTGCCGGATGACTTCGATGCGCCATTGCCAGACGACATGCTGGATGCGTTTGAGGGAAACCACCCATGAGAATACTGCTGGATACCCACATCCTGCTTTGGGCCCTGAGCGATGATCCAAAACTGCCAGCGAAGGCCAGAAAGCTGATCGAGAACGCGGCTGAAATTTACGTCAGTGCCGCCACATTCTGGGAGCTGGCGATAAAGGTCGGGCTCGGGAAGCTCAACGTAAACCTGGACGAAATTCGCGAATACTGCCTGGAAAGCGGCTACGTGGAACTGCCCATCACCTCGGAGCACGCCATCGCGGTCAAGGACCTTGAACACCATCACAGGGACCCGTTTGATCGGCTCATCATTGCAACGGCTATCATTGAGCCGATGAAGTTAGTGACAGCCGACCCGATGGTGGCGAAATACACATCATTGGCCGTTTTGACTTAATTCACTTCGCTCAAAACAACCACTGCCCGATCAGCCAGGCATTCGCCCCGCTGATCACCACAAACAAGCTCCAGGCCAGCAGCCGCGTAGGCAAGCTGTTGACGAACGGCCCCATCAGGCGCTTGTCACCCGTCATGCGGATCAGCGGAAACAACGCAAACGGCAACTGCAGGCTCAACACCACCTGGCTGAGGATCAGCAGCTTGCCGATGGCATCATCCCCCATCAGCCACACCCCGAGGAACGCCGGGATCAGCGCCAGGCCACGGGTGATCAGGCGTCGCTGCCAGCAGGGAATGCGCAGGTTGAGGTAGCCTTCCATGATCACTTGCCCGGCAATGGTGCCGGTGAACGTGGAGCTCTGGCCCGAAGCCAACAGCGCAACACCGAACAGCACGCTGGCGAACGCGCCACCCACCAGCGGGTCGAGCAAGTGATAGGCGTCCTGGATTTCCACCACATCAGTGTGGCCGGTCTGGTGGAACGCAGCGGCGGCCAGTATCAGGATTGCCGCGTTGACCAGCAGTGCCAGGGACAGGGAACCGATGGTATCGATACGCGCCAATTTCACCGCGTCCTGGCGGCTGGCCAGGTCCTTGCCGACCAGCCGGGTTTGCACGATGGAGCTGTGCAGGTAGAGGTTATGGGGCATCACCGTGGCCCCCAGTATGCCAATGGCCAGGTACAACGGTGCGGCATCACTGATGGCGGACAACGACGGGGTGAAACCACGAAACACGTCGGGCCAGTAAGGCTTGATCAGCACCAGCTCGATGAAGAAACACACGCCGATAGTCGCCACCAGTGCCAGCATGATCGCTTCCAGCCGGCGGAAGCCTCGATTTTGCAGGGCCAGGATCAGCAAGGTATCGAAGGCAGTGATGACAATCCCGGTGGTCAGTGACACGCCCAGCAACAGGTGAAACGCCAGGGCGCAGCCGAGGACTTCGGCGAGGTCGGTGGCGATGATCGAGATTTCCGCAAGGATCCACTGCACGAACGACGAGCGCCGGCTGTAGCGCTCGCGGCTCAGTTGCGCCAGGTCCTTGCCGGTGGCGATACCCAGCCGTGAGCACAGGCACTGCACCGCCATCCCCGCCAGGCTCGCCAGCAGCACCACGAACAACAGGTTGTAGCCGTAGCGCGAACCGGCCTCGATGGCGGTGGCCCAGTTGCCCGGGTCCATATAGCCGATGGAAATCAGCAAGCCAGGGCCGGCAAACATCAGCGCACGTTTGAAAAACGAGGCACGGGGATCAACGACGATGGAGCCGGCGACTTCCGGCGGGCAGAACGGGGCGGTAGCGATTTTGGGCAGGCTGAATTTCACGCGGGGTACCAGGCTTTCACACAAGACGTGAACGCAGCTTATCAGTCAGACGCAACGGTACGCATCACCGTCTCCCGGGGCAGATCAAATGCCTCTACCACCTGGACCACCAGATCCATCTCCTGGTTCAGTGCTTCACGCTCCAGGCGCTCGCGAATCACCCCGATCACCAGCACCGCCAGGGTGGTGATGGAATACGCGGGGCCGGAAAACGCCCGCACGCCGGTCACCAGCAGCATCGCCGCCGCGAGCGC
>NZ_JACARK010000972.1:0-3171 GCF_013386655.1 Pseudomonas sp. K5002
CGACGGTGACTTCAGCCTGCACGGCCTGACCGGGTTCGACCTGGTGGGCAAGACCGTCGGCGTGGTCGGCACCGGGCAGATCGGCGCCACATTCGCCAAGATCATGGCCGGGTTCGGCTGCCAGTTGCTGGCGTACGATCCCTATCCCAACCCGCAGGTCGAAGCCCTCGGCGCCCGGTATGTGAGCCTGCCGCAGTTGCTGGGCGAGTCACAGGTCATCAGCCTGCATTGCCCGCTGACGGCGGACAGCAAACACCTGATCAACGCCCAAAGCCTCGCCCATATGCAGCCCGGCGCGATGCTCATCAACACCGGGCGCGGCGGCCTGGTGGACACCCCGGCTCTGATCGACGCACTTAAGGACGGCCAGCTCGGCTATCTGGGGCTGGATGTGTATGAAGAAGAGGCCCAGCTGTTTTTCGAAGACCGCTCGGACCTGCCCCTGCAAGACGACGTATTGGCGCGCCTGCTGACCTTCCCCAATGTGATCATCACCGCGCACCAGGCCTTCCTGACCCGCGAGGCGCTGGGGGCGATTGCCGGCACCACCCTGGCCAACATCGCGGCGTGGGCTGGCGGGCAGGCGCAAAACCTCGTCGAAGGATGATCAGCGGTCACATAGCCGCGCCATGATGGGTAGCGGCGCATGATAGGATGCCGCGCCTATTTGGAGGATCCATGGCCGAACACGATTTCCGCTTCAGCTTGCTGAGCCCGCAACACACCCTGATCGAATGCCGGGCCCTGGTGCCGGGCCGTTATCAAGTCACCGGCAACGGTGGCTCGATCAAGAACGGCGACGTTCTGATCGTCACCCTGCGCGGCAGCAAAACCCTGTCGATGCGCCTGACCGTCGAAGGCGATGCGCGCTACTCCATCCGCCCGGCGGGCCAGTGGGTCGCCATGGCCCAGGGGCCGAAATTCGGCGAACTGGAGATTCACACCTGGAAGGTCAACTGCGACAGCTGCGACAACGTGCTGGAGTTTGAATTCGCGGTGGAAACCAAGCTGACCAAGGAGCCGCTGCAACCGGCCGCCACTGCACGGGTTACCGAGTTGGGCTGGGCCACCCTGGGTGACAAGCACCGCTGCCCGAAATGCCAGCAGGCCGCGCAATGAAAGCCCTGCTGATGCTGGCCGTGCTCGGCGCAGGCCTTGCGGGCTGCGCCAGCGACGAGGTCAAGCTCAAGCAGGATCACAGCTACGTAGTGGAATGGATCGGTGAGCGGCCGCTGATGGATTACGCCCACCTGACCGTGACCCTCGGCGCCGATGGCCGGGCCTATGGCAATGGTGGCTGCAACCATTGGTTTGCGCCCTACACCCTGGACGGCGACAAGCTGAGCTTCGGCAAGGTCGGCAGCACCCGCAAACTCTGCGCCGAAGCGCTGATGGAGCAGGAGCACCGCTTCTTCCAGGCCCTGCAGGGCGTGCAGCGCTGGGACATTTCGCCGATCGAACAGACCCGCTTCTGGCCGGCGGATGGCAAGCCGTTGCGGTTGTGGCTGGAAGAAGGCTGATCTGAAGGCGCAACACATCTAAATGTGGGAGCGGGCTTGCTCGCGAAAGCGGTGGATCAGTCGATGTATCCGGTGACTGCCACACCGCATTCGCGAGCAAGCCCGCTCCCACATTTTTTATCCGCGCAACGCCTTGAGCTTGGCCAACACCCCTTCCGCCGTCTGCTCACCCATCAGTTGCTCGCGCACCTTGCCCTTGTCATCGATGATGTAGGTCACCGGCAGGGCTTCACTGCGGGGAATGTCGAAGATCCCGTCCGGGTTCTGCGCCAGTACGGTGAACTTGATGCCCAGCTTCTCGCTGGCGCTCTTGAGCTCTTCACCCTGGACGTTGTCGAAATTCACCCCGAACACCCCCACCGACTGGCCCTTGAGCTGTTCGGCCAAAGCGTTGAGTTCCGGGATTTCGGTACGGCACGGGCCACACCATTCGGCCCAGTAGTTAACCACCAGCCATTGCTTGTCCAGGCGTTCGGCGGCCACTTTCTGACCATATTGGTCAACGCCATAATCATTGCCACAGCCGCTGAGCAGCAGTGTGCCGATGATTGCCAATGCGCCTAACAGTCGCCTCGTCATGGGGTAATCCTTCGTAAAAATGAACGTTGGCTGCGGCCTATCGCCTCTCATGGTTTAAGGACGCGGCGCAGCGCGGGTAGAATACCCGCCACCTTACGCAAGATGCGACCCGCACATGACCGATCTGACGCTTTATCACAACCCGCGCTGCTCGAAATCCCGCGGTGCGCTCGAACTGCTGGAAGCCCGTGGCCTCACACCGACGGTGGTGCGCTACCTGGAAACCCCGCTCGACGCCGCGCAATTGCAGGCCCTGCTGGGCAAGCTGAACATCAGCGCGCGGCAACTGCTGCGTACCGGCGAGGACGAATATAAAACCCTCAACCTGGGTGACACCAGCCTCAGCGAAGCACAGTTGATCGCTGCCATCGCCGCTCATCCGAAACTGATGGAGCGCCCGATCCTCGCCACCGCCGACAAGGCCGTGATCGGCCGCCCACCGGAGAACATCCTGGAGCTGGTTTCGTGAGTGCGCCGTATGTGCTGGTGTTGTATTACAGCCGCAACGGTTCAGTCAGCGAAATGGCCCGGCAGATTGCCCGGGGCATCGAGCAAGCCGGGCTTGAGGCGCGGCTGCGCACCGTGCCGGCCATCTCCAGTGAATGCGAGGCCGTGGCGCCGGACATTCCGGTCGACGGCCCGCTGTACTGCAGCCTCGACGACCTGAAGAACTGCGCAGGCCTGGCGCTGGGCAGCCCGACCCGTTTCGGCAACATGGCCGCGCCGCTCAAGTACTTTCTCGACGGCACCAGCAACCTGTGGCTGACCGGCGCCCTGGTCGGCAAGCCGGCGGGTGTGTTCACCTCCACCGCCAGCCTGCACGGCGGCCAGGAGACCACGCTGATGTCGATGCTGCTGCCGCTGCTGCACCACGGCATGCTGATCACCGGACTGCCCTACAGTGAACAGGCGCTGCTCGACACCAAGGGCGGCGGTACGCCTTATGGCGCCAGCCACCATTCCGGTGCCGACGGCAAGCGTGCGCTGGATCAACACGAGATCGCCCTGTGCCGCGCCCTCGGCCTGCGCCTGGCGAAGACCGCTGCGCTACTGGAGAACGGCCGTGGCCAGG
>NZ_JACARK010000973.1:0-2085 GCF_013386655.1 Pseudomonas sp. K5002
CCTAAATAACGGATATACACACCCACCCGGCTCCGCATCTTTGATAGGTGTATGTCAGGCGTGTACCCGGACCCACACGCTGACCAAAATCGTAGCCGCCATCAACCACGCCACCGCCGCCACCGCCAGCGAAGCCTCCAGACGCATCCGGTCAACCATCACATACAACGTCGCCAGGTACACAAAGTACGGAATGATCGACCACATCCCGAACACGATGGTGGTCTTCAAATCCTCCACCGACCGACCCTTGCCGACAATGTAATGCGCAATCAACGCGAACGTCGGAAACAGCGGCACCAACCCTGCAATGTAGTAGTTCTTGGTCTTGGCCAGCGCCGCCAGAATCAGCACCACCCCCGCACCCAATGCCGCCTTCAACAATAAATCCACAATGCGCTCCTAGTGGCTCAGCCCGTACTTCTTGACCTTATCGAACAACGTGGTCTTGGCCATCCCCAGTTCCTGGCTGGCCTGGGTCAGGTTGCCGCCGCTGCGTTGCAAGGCATCGTTGAGCAGGTTGCGCTCGAACGCCTCCACCGCTTCGGTAAAGGCCAGCCCATGGTTGCCGCTGCTGGCGCCGCTCTTCTTGAACGCCGGCAAACCGAGGGCAAACCGCTCGGCCACGTTGCGCAGTTCACGCACGTTGCCCGGCCAGTCATGGCTCATCAGGCTGGACAGGGTCTGGTTGTCGAGGTCCGGCGCGGTGCGGTCGAAACGCAGCGACGACTGCTGCAAGAAGTGTTCGAACAACTGCAGGATGTCTTCGCGGCGTTCACGCAGCGGCGGCAGTTCCAGGGTCACCACGTTGAGGCGGTAGTACAGGTCGCTGCGAAACTGGTTGGCGCGGCTCAGGTCGTCGAGGTCGGACTTGGTCGCGGCGATCACCCGGCAATCCACCGCCACGCTCTGGTTCGAACCCAGGCGTTCCAGGGTGCGTTCCTGCAACACCCGCAGCAGCTTGATCTGCAGGTTCATCGGCATGCTTTCCACTTCGTCGAGGAACAGCGTGCCTTCGTGGGCGTGTTCGATCTTGCCGATGCGGCGCTTGCCGGCACCGGTGAACGCGTTGGCTTCGTGGCCGAAGATTTCGCTTTCGAACAGGTTCTCCGGCAGGCCGCCGCAATTCAAGGCGACGAACTGGTGGGAGTGGCGCCGGCTGAAATCGTGCAGGCAGCGCGCGACCAATTCCTTGCCGGTGCCGGTCTCGCCCTCGATCAACACGTTGGCCGAGGTGTCGGCGACGTTGGCGATCAATTCCCGCAGGTTCTGCATGGCCGGGGAGCGACCGATGATCCGGCCTTCCAGCGAATCGCGCTCGGCCAGTTGCCGGCGCAGCGACCAGACTTCCCGGGCCAAACCGCGTTGTTCCAGGGCGCGGCGGGCTACGTCCACCAGGCGCTCGGGAGAGAAGGGTTTCTCCATGAAGTCATAGGCGCCGTTGCGCATCGCGCCCACGGCCATGGAGATATCGCCGTGGCCGGTGATCAGCAGTACCGGCAGCTCCGGGTCCTGGGCGTGGAGTTCCTTTAACAGTTCCAGGCCGTCCATGCCGGGCATGCGGATGTCGCTCACCACAACCCCCGGCCAATCCCGGGACAGGCGCGCGGTCAGGCCCTGGGCTTCGCCGAGGGTCAGGACTTTCAGCCCGGCCAGGTCCAGGGTCTGGCAGAGGGCCTGACGCAGGTGTGGATCATCGTCGATCAACACCACCTGAATCTGGTTATCGATAGTCATACACTGCGGTCCTCGGACGGTTGCAGACTGACACCCGGTGCTCCGGCGCGCAGTTTCAAGGTTAACAGTGCGCCGCCTTCCTTGTGGTTGGCGAACAACAGTTCACCGCCAAAGGCGCGCATCAGGGTGTCGCAGATCGCCAGGCCCAACCCCAGGCCCTGGGTGCGGGTCTTGGTGGTGTAGAAGGGCTCGCTGGCGCGGCCCAGGGCTTCCATGCAGAAACCCGGGCCGTTGTCGCGAATGTACAGGTTGACGCCCTGTTCGGTGGTTTGGGCACTCAGCCAGAGTTTGCGCGGCGGGCCTTTTTCGGTCAGGGCGTCCAGAGCGTTGGCCAGCAGGTTGCCCAGC
>NZ_JACARK010000974.1:0-1485 GCF_013386655.1 Pseudomonas sp. K5002
CAGTGCCACCGCCAGTACCTCCGCCGGTTCCACCACCTGTGCCGCCACCAGTACCTCCATCTGTGCCGCCACCGGTGCCACCGCCAGTGCCGCCACCCGTTCCGCCGCCAGTACCACTGCCACTGCCAGCATCCGGAGATGACGCCGCGACGCTACTGTGATGACCACCACCACCGCTGCTGCAGCCTCCGAGGCTAACTGCCAGAATCAGGGCCAGCGCGGTACTTGCTTTCCACAACACGACTTGAGTTTTCATGATTGAGTTCCTTGCACCAGGTACAGCCTTTGCTGTTATCGAAGTTCGCTGTTTCTAAAGACAGCGATACATTCGTCCGTTGTGGCTATAACAGACCCGGGTGCGTTATCTCGCAATGCTCAACTTGGTATTAACGATTTATATACAGATAGAGTTAGTCTGCTTAGCGACTAATACCAAGGGTGTAGTGGGGGAGGGTGTAGACGTTGCGAGGTGTTTAAAATCATGGGGTTAATAAAGATGGCGGGCTATCGATAGCCCGCTATAACTTAGGGTGTATATATACAATTTATCAGGAGATTGGCCGCCAACGCCCCGTCATGTGTTCAATATCCCCGGCGCCCTTTAGTTGTAACTCGCCACTGGAGCCGGCGGCACTTGTCAATAAGGTTACTTCACTGGGTAAGCGCACCGGCTTTTTAAACTCGACGTCTATTTCGATATTGGCCGCAGGCAAATGTTCGCTCAGTGCGGCCAGTGTGCGTGCCGTGTTCCATAACCCATGGGCGATGGCCTGGGGGAAGCCAAACAACTTGGCAGTGAGGGCACTCAGGTGAATCGGATTGTAGTCGCCGGACACCCGGGCGTAGCGGCGGCCAACATCGGCGGGGGCTTTCCAACGGGTCAGCTCGCTTACGTTAGTGGAGGCTTGCAGGGTGTTGTCCGCCGCAGCGCCATCGAGTTTCACCCCGCGACAGAGCATTCGGCTTTCGGCTTCCCACAGCAGCCCCAGTGAATCCTCGACCGTGGTCACGATATCGAAGGTCGCGCCCTTGGCATGGGGCTGCAAGTTCTGCGCGTAGACACCGACGGACAGGTCACTCACACCGCCCAACGGGCGCAGGATGCGGATCCGGTTGCTCAGGTGGATCAATCCCAGCAGCGGGAAAGGAAATGCCTTGTCAGTGAGCAATTGCATCTGCAGGCCGAATGCCAGGATATGGGGATAAGTGGCCGGCAGTACCGGGCTCTCGGCAAACCCGCAGACCTTGCGATAGGCGTCCACATCCTTGGGGTTAACGCTGACCCGGCAGCGCAGCCCTTGTTGCGGCAACGTGGTACCGGTGATCTTGCGCTTGAGTGCCGCGCGCCAATACAGCGGTGGCAGGAACGGGGTGCTGCCTAATGTGTGCCACTCCATGCTTACGCTCCCAATAGACTTTGCCCACACACCCGCAACGCTTGCCCGCTGACCGCGCCCGAGCCCGGCTGGCCGAGCCAGGCCACCG
>NZ_JACARK010000975.1:0-3380 GCF_013386655.1 Pseudomonas sp. K5002
GTCGGTGCGATAGCCCGAGCCGAGTTCCGGGGCGGGCGGCAGTTCAGGCGCGGTGGCGCTGTGGCAGGCGGCGAGGGTGAGGGCGGCGGTGATCAGCGAGAGGGTGGTAAGGCGTTGGCGGTGGAAAATCGAAAGCACGCGATGACTCCGTTCATTTGAGAATGATCTGTTGTCCGTGGGGAGGGAATGTACCTCAGTGATTTGCTGGAAGGGAGATTGATCTGCATATGGTTGTGCGATACAACTATATCTCTTCATTCGGGCAAGAGGTTTTCCACGTGAACCGTTCCAGGCCAGATCTTATCGATCAGATCCGCTGTGCCTCACGCCTCATGGTGCGAGAGCTGGGTTTCATGCAGCCGAAGTTGGCAGCCAGCCGTTATCCACCGTCGTCGGTGCACACGATTGTTGAAATCGGCGAGCGTGGCGCACTGACAGCGGCTGAACTGGTCACCTTGCTGGGCCTGGAAAAATCGTCGGTGAGCCGCATGGTGCGCAAGCTGATCGAGGCGGGCGAGCTGGAAGAGTTTGCCAACGAGGACGATGCCCGTTCGAAAAAGCTACGGCTCACCACACGAGGCCAGAAGACGTTACGCGACATTGAAACGTTTGCCCGGCGCCAGGTGGGCGAGGCCATTGGCGGCTTGTCCAGCGAACAGCAGCAGGCCGTCAGCCGCGGGCTTGATCAGTACGCCGCAGCCCTGCAAACCCAACGCACCGGCGCCTGGCAGCCAAGGCACTACAGCATCGCCCGGGGCTATCGGCCTGGGGTGATTGGGCGGATCGCGCAGATGCACGCGGAGTACTACGCCAAGCATGCGAATTTTGGCCAACCGTTCGAAAGCCTGGTGGCGGCGGACATGGCCGAGTTGATGGGACGCCTGGCCAACCCGCGCAACGAAGTGTGGGCGGTACTGGATGGGACGCAGATTGTGGGTTCGATTGCCCTTGATGGCGAGGGCGAAAACGGCGAGGCGATCTTGCGCTGCTTCATCCTCGACCCGTCGGCCCAGGGCCAGGGCTTGGGCAAACGGCTGTTGCAAGAGGCGCTGGATTTCTGTGACGGGCACCGGTTCCCGGCGGTGCGGCTGTGGACGTTCAAGGGCCTCGATGTGGCGCGCAAGCTCTATGAAAACGCGGGCTTTGTGCTGGAGTCGGAACAGGAGGGGCAGCAGTGGGGCAAATCGGTGGTGGAGCAGTGTTTTGTGCGGCACGCTGTTTGACGCAACAGCGCCCCACGTCACGGGGCGCTGGCGCCTGGCCGGTTAGAAGTCCCAGCGCGTGGTGAGCATCACGTTGCGCGGGGTGCCGTAATAGGCCGTGTTATAGAAGCCGATGTTGGTGTAGTACTGCTTGTCGAATAGGTTGTTGACGTTCAGCGTCGCGGAAAGATGTTCGCTGACCTGATACTTGGCCATCGCGTCCACCACCCAATACGCTTCCTGCGAGAACTCTTCGTTTTGCGCCTTGGGCCGGTTGTACACCACTTGCCAGCTTCTGCTCTGCCAGCGCGCGCCGCCGCCGACGGTCAGGCGGTCCAGCGGGCCCTTGAGTTTGTACGAGGTGAAGAAACTGAGCTGGTCCTCCGGCTCCCAGGTCGAAGCCTTGTCGCCATGCTCATCCCGCAGGATCTTGTGGGTGTAGCCGGCCTGGGCCTGCCAGCCCGGCGCCAGCTCGCCGGACATCTCGGCCTCGAAACCCTTGGTCTTGGCCTTGATGCCTTTCTCGGCATACCCGAGGGATGGGTTGGTCGGCGCGGCGTTGTATTCGGCGTCCGGCTCCGCACGGTTGGTTTCGTGCACTTCGAAGTAGGCCATGCTGGTGTTGAGCCGGCCCTCGAAGAACTCGCCCTTGAGGCCGGTCTCGTAGTTCTTGCCTTCATCCGGCTCCAGCAATTTGTTGTTGCGGTCGCGGCTGTAGGTCGTCGGCATGAAGATGTCGGTATAGCTGGCATACGCGGTGAAGTTGTCGTTCAGGTCGTAGGTGACCCCGGCGTAGGGCACCAGCTTGCCGGTCTCGGTGGAGTCGTCTTCGCCACGCAATTTGTAGTTGGCCACGCGGCTGCCGAGGAACAGGTTCAGGTCATCCGTGAGGTTGAAACGTGCGGCCATATAGCCTGCGGATTGGCGGGTGGTGGCATCGATGATCCGTGTCGGTTCACCCCAGTTCGGCTCCGGAGCGTTGCCATCGAAGTTCCAGAAATCGATCTGGTTGTTGCCCACATAAGTGGGGGCGCCATAGTCTTTTCCGGTCCAGTGGGAATTCGAGGCCGACGCGCCAATCACCAATTCATGGGTACGGCCCAGCAGGCTGAACGGACCGCTGGCGTAGACATCGCCCGAGTCGGCGCGGGTGTTGCCGGTGAACTTGTTCGCGTACAGGGACGACAGTCCGGTGGCGGGGAACGGGCCACTCATGATCGAGCCCAGGGGCGCGTCGTAGCCCATGAGTTGGTGGGTGTATTGGCCCTTGATCACCCAGCCATTGTCGAAGTTGTGTTCCAGGGTGGAGAACACGCTGCGGGAGTACTGCTCCCAGCGGCTCCACTTGGCGCCGTTGTTGTAGGAGCGTTTTACATCGATGCGGTTGCCGTTGCGATCGAACAGCGCACGGCTGCCGGACCAGCCCGAGCCTTGCGGGTCGCTGTCCAGGTAATCGAAACCGACGGTGAGCAGGGTGTCGTCGGTCAGGTCGGCTTCCAGCGTGCCGAAATACACATTGGTGCTGCGCTGGTAGTGGTCCATGAACGAGTGCTTGTCCTGGTACGCCGCCACCGCACGCCCGCGCACGTTGCCGCTGTCGGTCAGCGGGCCACTCACGTCGATCTGGGAACGATAGTTGTCCCAGCTGCCGGCGCCGAGTTCGACGCTGGCCTTGAAGTCCCGCGTGGGCTTTTTGCGGATCAGGTTGATCGTCGCGCCAGGGGCGCCGGCGCCGGTCAGCAGTCCGGTGGCACCCTTGAGGATTTCCACGCGGTCATAGATCGCCATGTCGCTGAGGGTCTGGCTGGACGAGTAGGCGGAGTTGCGCAGGGTCGGGATGCCGTCGTACTGGAAGTTTTCCACCGAGAAGCCGCGGGCGTAGTAATTGTTACGCTCGCTGTCGAAGGTCGACACGGTGATGCCCGGTGTATGGCGCATCACGTCGTCGATCGAAGTGAGCGCGAAGTCATCCATATGCTGGCGCGTGATCACGGTGATCGACTGCGGGGTTTCCCGTGGGGTCAGCACCATGCGCGTGGCGGTGGCGATGGTGCCCGGGGTGTAGGAACCGCTGCCCTCAGTGATGGTGCCCAACTGATTCGCGGTGATCTCTGTGGCACCCAGCGACAGCGCGCCGCCGGCCACCGGCAGGCTTTCCAGCTGGTAGCCATCGGCATT
>NZ_JACARK010000098.1:0-4066 GCF_013386655.1 Pseudomonas sp. K5002
CCAGCGCACCAGGGCTTCGACGCCGATCATTCGGCTGTCTTGCAGGTCGTGCACTGGCTGGTAGTAAACCCGCAGCTCCTGCTGATCCAGCGCGCGGCGCAGTTCACCGGCCATTTCCACGCGGTGCTGGGCGTGGGCGGTAAGCTCTTCGGTGTACAAGGCGTAGCCTTCGCGGCCGGCGCTCTTGGCCTTGAACAACGCGGAGTCAGCGTTGCGCAGCAGTTGCTCGGCGCTCAGCGCGTCGCTGGGGAACAGGCTGATGCCGATGCTCACGCTGATAAACAGTTGATGGCCGTCGAAGATGACCGGTTCTTTCATCGCGTCGAGAATACGTTGCGCCAGGGCGGCGGCCTGGCCCACCTGTGGACAACTTTCCGCCAGCACCGCGAACTCGTCACCGCCCAGGCGCGCCAGGGTCACGCCGGGGCCGAACAGGCCTTGCAGGCGCTCGCCGACGGCCTTGAGCAACTGGTCGCCGACGTTATGGCCGAGGCTGTCGTTGATGATCTTGAAATGGTCGAGGTCGAGCAGCAGCAAGGCGCAGCCACGTTTATGGATCTGCGCGGAGGCCAGGGCCTGTTCGGCACGGTCGGTGAACAGCAGGCGGTTGGGCAGGTCGGTCAGCGGGTCGTGATGGGCCAGGTGCGCCAACTCGCTCTCGGAGTGCTTGATGGCGCTGATATCGGAGAACACCGCGACGTAGTGGCTGATATGGCCCTGCTCATCACGGATCACCCGGATGGTCTGCCACTGTGGATAGATTTCGCCGCTTTTACGGCGGTTCCAGATTTCACCGCTCCATTCACCGTCACGTTCCAGCGTCTCGAACATCGCCTGGTAGAAACTGGCCGAGTGGCGCCCGGACTTGAACAGGCTCGGCTGGTGCCCCAGCACGTCTTCGCACTGGTAGCCGGTGATTTCGATAAAGGCCCGGTTGACGTGAACAATCAGCCCCAGGGCATCGGTGACCAGCACCCCTTCGCGGGTGCAATCGAACACGGCGGCGGCCTGGCGCAGGCGCTCGCGGTTTTCCTTCAGTGGCTGCTGGATCAGGTTCGCCCGGGCAAAGTGCGCGCAAAGCAGGTAGATCGCCAGGGCACTGAGGCTGACCCACAGGTAACCGCGTATCTGAAGCCAGCGGCCCAGCTCCACGGGTTCATCGATAAAGTTGATCAATACCTGATGGCTGAGCTGAATCCACACAATCGAAACCAGCAGGTACATCAGCCCGGCACGCAGGGCACCTCGGTATGAAAACAGCATATGTTCAGTAATCCTTACTAAAAAACCAGATTCGCCCTACAAAGGTTACGGATTATAGAATAAGAAACATCCAGTCACTCCTATCTGAAAGGGCGGCTGGTTTTATCTGTAGGCTTAGTGATAATGCGCAAGCTGGTTTTTTCTTTATCTGAGGGCCATACAGCCTATGTGGTACAACGGTTTTCTTGACTTGTCGGCCTGGCAACTGGTGGCAGTCACTCTGTTGATGACCCACGTGACCATTGTCGGGGTCACGGTCTATCTGCACCGCTATTCAGCCCACCGCTCCCTGGAGCTCAATGCTGGCCTGAAACACTTCTTCCGCTTCTGGCTGTGGCTCACCACGGCGCAGAACACCCGCGAGTGGACCGCTATCCACCGCAAACACCACGCCAAGTGCGAAACCGTCGACGATCCCCACAGCCCGGTGATCAAGGGCCTGTCCACCGTGCTGCGCAAAGGCGCCGAGCTGTATCGCGCCGAAGCCGAGAACCCCGAGACCCTGCGCATCTACGGCAAGAACTGCCCGGAAGACTGGATCGAGCGCAAGCTCTACACCCCGTACCCGCTGCTGGGCGTGGCGATCATGGGCGTGATCGACCTGCTGCTGTTCGGCACCATCGGCATCACCATCTGGGCCATCCAGATGATGTGGATCCCGTTCTGGGCTGCCGGCGTAATCAACGGCCTGGGTCATGCCATCGGCTACCGCAACTTCGAATGCCGCGATGCGGCCACCAACCTGATTCCCTGGGGCATCATCGTGGGTGGCGAAGAGCTGCATAACAACCACCACACCTACCCCAACTCCGCCAAGCTGTCGGTGAAGAAGTGGGAGTTCGACCTGGGCTGGGCCTGGATCAAAGTGTTCAGCTTCCTGCGCCTGGCCAAGGTGCAACGGGTCGCGCCGATCGCTCACCGGGTCGAAGGCAAGGGCAGCCTGGACATGGACACCGCGATGGCGATCCTCAACAACCGCTTCCAGATCATGGCCCAGTACCGCAAGTTGGTGATTGGCCCGCTGGTCAAGCAGGAACTGGAAAAGGTCGATCACTCGGTGCGCCATCAATTCCATCGCGCCAAGCGCCTGCTGTCGCGGGAGACCAGCCTGCTGGATGACCGCCACCACGTGCGCATCCAGAGCATGCTGGAGCACAGCCAGGCCCTGAAAGTGATCTACGAGAAGCGCCTGGCGCTGCAACAGATCTGGCTGAAAACCAGCACCAACGGCCACGACATGCTGGCGGCGATCAAGGAATGGGTGCACGAGGCCGAGGCGAGCGGGATTCAATCCCTGCGGGACTTTGCCCATCAGCTGAAGACCTATTCGCTGCGGCCTGCCGCGGCCTGATACGGCTGTAGCGAGCCGATTTTTTGTGGCAGGGGAGCTTCTGTGGGGAGTGGGCTCGCTGTAGCAAGGGAGCTTCTGTGGCGAGGGAGCTTGCTCCCGCTGGAGTGCGCAGCGCTCCCAAGATTTTGGGGCCGCGACGCAGCCCACCGGGGGCCCCCCCCCCCGCCCCCACANNGCTCCCCCGCCACAACAAGCTCCTTCCCCACCGCAGCCCCCTCCCCACAGCAAGCCCCTCACCCCAACAAACTCGCTCCTACATGTTTCTGGCGCCATTTCTTGGTCGCCTCTAATCGGCGCTGATAACGGAACTTCGCAGCAAATTCCCCCTCTCAATCAACACTTCGCCATCCCGGCGGCCCTTGTTGTGACCGCTGCCCAACCCCGCGGCCTGCCCAGAGAGAGTTGTGCCGATGGTCCCCGAACAGACCTTCACCGACACCCCAGTCCTCGAACAGCCACGACCGGCAGCCGCCGCTACGTTGCTGGCCCTGATGCATGCCCAGGGCGAAGTGGAACGGCTGAGTGAACGCGAGCAACTGCTGAGTTCGCTGTTGGTCAGTGTGAATGCCGTGCTCTGGGCAATCGAGTGGGACACTCGCCGCGTGCTGTACGTCAGCCCGGCCTATGAGCGGGTTTTCGGACGTACGGCGGGCATGTTGTTGACCGACTATCGGGAATGGCGCAACAGCATCCACCCCGAAGACCTCGACTACGCCGAGCACAGCTTGGCCCAGGTGCTGCACAGCGGCGCCGTGGAAGACCGCGAGTACCGCATCATCACCGCCGACGGGCAGATCCGCTGGCTCAGCGACAAGTGTTACATCAACCAGCAGGCCGAGCCCGGCCAGCCGGTGATCGTGGTAGGCATAGCCGAAGACATCACCGAAAAGAAGCAGCTGGAGCTCGAGCTGCACCGTCTGGCCACCACCGATGTACTGACCCGCAGCAGCAACCGCCGGCATTTCTTCGAGTGCGCCCACCACGAGTTTGAACGCGCCTGCCTGCAAGGCACGCCCCTGGCGTTCCTGTTGCTGGACATCGATGACTTCAAGGTGGTGAACGACACCTACGGCCACCTGGAAGGCGATCAGGTGTTGCAGCGTATCGCCGAGAGCGGTCGGGGAGTTCTGCGCCGTGGCGACCTGTTCGGGCGCATTGGCGGCGAAGAATTCGCCGCCATACTGCCCGGTTGTGCCCCGGAGATGGCAATGCAGGTGGCCGAACGCCTGGGGCACGAGATTGCGCAGCTGAGCTTCAGCCACGACGGTGAGAGCTTCGCGGTCACCGTCAGCCAGGGCCTGGCCAGCCTGACCGCCGAGGACGCCAACGTCGACAGCCTGTTCGCCCGCGCCGACGCCGCGATGTACGAGGCCAAGCGCCAGGGCAAAAACCGCGTGCTCCCCGGCTGACGCTACACGATGACCTGTGGGAGCCGGGCTTGCCCGCGATGCA
>NZ_JACARK010000098.1:4143-4578 GCF_013386655.1 Pseudomonas sp. K5002
GCAAGCCAGCTCCCACACTGGCACGCATCGCCTGCTAGGTTTTGCGCATACGCGTCAATTCCGGCAAACCCACCTTGAGCAAGCGTGCCGTCTTGCCTTTCGCCAATGCCTCGACGCCTTCATGCTCGGTCAGCCGCGCCAGTTGCGCCGCCAGGTTCATCACCAGCGCTTCGCGGGAATACACCCCGCCCTCCAGCGAATAAATCGCCGCGATCAACTGGCGCAACTCCAGCGGCAGGCGCCAGCGTGTGCGCAGTGCCGAACCATAGGCCGCGCCGAAGGTGTAGAGGGACTCGCCAATCGCTTCATCATCCAGTTCGCCACCGCCCAGCAGCCAGTCTTGCAGGCACCGCAGCAAGGCCAGGTCGCCAAGGCGATGGAGGATCCCGGCGCTGTAGCAGCGCTCGTGATCCAGGTCGAGCATGCGCGCCAGGC
>NZ_JACARK010000976.1:0-1494 GCF_013386655.1 Pseudomonas sp. K5002
CACATTTTGATCCGGTTTCAATTGATAAACCGGATTATCGATGCGTCGCAATCCAGATCAACAACCCCGCCTGAAACACGGTAAACGCCACCAGGCACGTAATCGTGAAGCGCAACCCGCTGTCTTCGCGCTTGAACTTGGTGACTTTTTCCTCTTCCTTGCGCAGTTTCACTTCCTGTTCCGCCAGGTTCTGCTCGGCCTGTTGCAGCATCTGCGCCGCTTCCAGAATCTCCACGAACTGCAGCTTTTCGGTGTTCCAGCTGTCCAGCACATCGCTGACCTTGCCCGGCTGCACGTTGCCCTTCAAATGCTGGACATCGGCGTACGCCACATCAAAGCCCTGGATACGCAGGAAGTGATCCCGGCGCAGGCGCGTGGCTTCGTTGAGGGCGTCCTTGTTGGCCAGGTCGACGCCGTCGACGCGGTAGTGCGACCACTTCTTTTTCGCCCAGGCGGCGCCCTGGGCTACCAGGAAACGGCCGATGCCGCGGTTAGCCGGCTCGATCTCCAGGCTGTTGCCCGGGCCAAAGTGCACCCGATGGGTCGCGTGATCGACCCAGATATCCAAATGGTTCTGTTCCCGGCGCACCCGCTGGCCCGGCAACTGAATGACCATGCGCAGCAGGCTGTGGTCCTTGTTGTTGCGTTCGGCCCAGCCAAACTGCACAAAGCGCAGGGGCCGCACGCCCGTGGCACGGTCGGTGGCCAAAGGGGCCAGGCGCAGCATCTTGAAATGTTCGGCCTGCACCTCCGCCCACGGTAACGCGGCCGATGCGGCGGCCTCGGTGTCAGCCGTGGTGTCGGCGGTAGGTTCGGGTGTTGCTTCGGTGTTCGTCATTCGGCGCGATCCTGTCCAAGCTCTGCGGGTCGACAGGCTTTTTGCTGTCGACCCATGGCTTATCGGCCGTTTTGCTCAGGACTGGAGGGGCAATACTCGCTTAACTGGCGCGAAGTCCGTCGATAAAGCGAACCAGGCGGGTGCCCAGTTCAGCCGCCAGCGGCAACTGCGGGTCGTTATAGGACTCCAGTTGCTGCTTCACGTTGTTGGGCACGATGCGCATCACGTGGTTCATGCCTTCGATCACCGTCAGCTCGGCGTCGGGCTTGGCCTTCTGCAATTGTTGCGCATCGGCCACGCCGACCTGCAGGTCATTGGTGCCCTGGACGATCAGCGCCGGCATGGTCAATTTGGCAAAGGCCGCCGAAGGGTCGGCGCGGAACAGGCTGATCAGATAGGGCTGCACGCTGGGGCGGAAAATGCCCTCAAGGGGGGTGGGCACATCGGCGTCCACCTGGCCGGCCTTGAGGTGATCGAGAATCTGGTTGCTGCGCAGTAACAGCGCTGGAGGCATATGGTCGGCCAGTTGCTGGCGGATCACCTGGTCCACCGGGCGCGCGCTGCCCGACAGTGAAATCACCCCGGCCGGGTTGAGCTGCGGGGCGGCGAGGGCGGCCACCAGTGCACCTTCGCTGTGGCCCAGCACAATCAGCGGG
>NZ_JACARK010000977.1:0-3878 GCF_013386655.1 Pseudomonas sp. K5002
CAACGCGCGTCCATCGGGATTGCGCGCACGGGTGGCGGTACCGAGGACTCCAGCGGGGACCTGTTCCTGGCGTTCGCCACCGGCAATCAGGATTTGCCGGTGGCCGACTACGGGCGCAAGGGCTCGCCCCTCAGCACAGCCCTGCAAATGGTCAATAACGACCACATTTCACCGCTGTTCAGCGCGGCGGCGGAGGCCGTGGAAGAGGCGATCATTAATGCCATAGTGGCCGGCGAAGACATGACCACCGACCAGGGTGTGCGGGTGCCCGCGCTGGATGCCCACACGCTCCTGCAGGCATTGCGCCAAACCGGCTGGCGCGGCCAGTAAGTAAACTAAGTCTTGTCCCGGTAATACGGGACAAACACTTAAATAGTGGCTATTCAATACTAACAATGACACGGTGACACTTTCTTAGTGCACCTCAGTCAATACTTTGGATCCATTCGTGGCTAAATGTCTTTAGGAGTATTTAATATTTAAATAGCTGGATTTTAATAAGGCGCTATTTACCAGTGTTTGCAGGTTTTGTTCACCGGCCCAACTTTATCCTTGGATAAAAACCGCTGGACGAATGATTTCAGGTTGTGTCAGTTTTCTTTCGCCTTCAAAAGGGGCGAGTGATCGGACTTACTCGCCAGAGTGGGTCCGGTCGGACAAAAACTGTTCCACTTGCAAACAAGGAAGTACGTTTATGTCAAAAGTAAAAGACAAAGCTATTGTGTCGGCGGCTCAAGCAAGTACCGCTTACACCCAGATCGATAGCTTTAGCCATCAATACGACCGCGGTGGCAACCTCACGGTCAATGGCAAACCGTCGTTCACCGTCGACCAGGCCGCCGACCACCTGCTGCGTGAGAACGCCGCGTACCGGGACGTGGATGGCAACGGCAAGATCGATCTCACCTACACCTTCCTGACTTCGGCTTCGAACGCGACCATGAACAAGCATGGGATCACCGGGTTCAGCCAGTTCAACACCCAGCAGAAAGCACAGGCCGTACTGGCCATGCAATCCTGGGCCGATGTGGCCAATGTCACCTTCACCGAGAAAGCCTCGGGCGGTGACTTCCACATGACCTTCGGCAACTACAGCGGCGGCCAGGACGGCGCAGCGGCCTTTGCCTACCTGCCAGGCACCAACGCCAAGTACAACGAAAGCGGCCTTGACGGCACTTCCTGGTACCTGACGAACAACAGCTACACGCCGAACAAGACCCCGGACCTGAACAACTATGGCCGGCAGACCCTGACCCACGAAATCGGTCACACCCTGGGCCTGGACCACCCTGGCGACTACAACGCCGGGACCGGCAACCCTTCGTACAAAGACGCGGACTATGGACAGGACACGCGTGGCTACAGCGTCATGAGTTACTGGAGCGAGAGCAACACCAACCAGAACTTCAGCAAAGGCGGGGTAGAAGCCTACTCGTCCGGCCCGCTGATCGACGACATCGCCGCGATCCAGAAGCTCTACGGCGCCAACTACAACACCCGTGCCGGTGACACCACCTACGGCTTCAACTCCAACACCGGGCGTGATTTCCTCAGCGCCACTTCATCGGCCGACAAGCTGGTGTTCTCGGTGTGGGACGGTGGCGGCAACGACACCCTGGACTTCTCCGGTTTTACCCAGAACCAGAAGATCAACCTCAATGAAACCTCGTTCTCCGACGTTGGCGGCCTGGTGGGCAACGTTTCCATCGCCAAGGGTGTGACCGTGGAGAACGCCATCGGCGGTTCGGGCAACGACCTGCTGATCGGTAACGCAGCCGCCAACGTCCTCAAGGGCGGTGCCGGCAACGACATCATCTTCGGCGGCGGCGGTGCAGACCAGCTGTGGGGCGGCTCAGGCAACGACACCTTCGTGTTCGGCGCCAGCTCCGACTCCAAGCCGGGTGCGGCCGACAAGATCTTCGACTTCACCTCGGGTTCGGACAAGATCGACCTCACCGGCATCACCAAAGGTGCAGGCCTGACCTTCGTCAACGCGTTTACCGGTCATGCCGGCGACGCGGTGCTGTCCTACGCTTCGGGTACCAACCTGGGCACATTGGCCGTGGACTTCTCCGGGCACGGCGTGGCGGATTTCCTCGTCACCACCGTTGGCCAGGCAGCCGTCAGCGACATCGTGGCCTGATACACGCGTAAAGGAGGGTGGCGCACACGCGCCGCCCTCTGCCCTTGCATCCACCCCATGAACGGGCGAAGGTGATGACGCTATTTCGCAGTACCGTGGCCTGGAGTTTCCAGGTGTTGCTTATGTCGGCAGGAGCCACAGCAATGGCAAGCAGTCTGGTTTTACCTACTTCCGCGCAGTTGGCCGGGCATTGGGCGCTGCACCAGCAAGAGCAGGTGTGCGCACTGGACTTGATTGAGCAGGCTAACGCGTTAGGGGGCGATGTGGAGTGCGCCGGACAATGGCTGGGGGAAGCCCCCGTTAGTTGGACGCCTACTCCCGATGGTATTTGGCTGATGAATGCCGAAGGCACCGGCATAACCCATTTGAATCGCCAGAAAGAAGGCGAATATGAAGGTCGCGCAAAAAACGGCGCGGTATTGATATTGCAACGTGCACCGTAATAGTTCGTTATAACGATATAACCCGATTTTAATGTTTGCCCGCCCCTTATTGGGGCGCTCGGTAAACTATTGCGCGTCATTCGGCTCAGGGAAGATCAGGCAACATGGCGAAGACCACTCCCGTTGCACCACTGTTCAAGGCACTCGGCGACTACAAAAGTATTCTGATCAGTATTGGCTGTTTCACGGCATTGATTAACGTATTGATGTTGGTGCCGTCGATTTATATGTTGCAAGTCTACGACCGCGTGCTGTCTTCACAGAACGAAACCACCCTGGTGATGTTGACGCTGATGGTGGTGGGGTTCTTCGCCTTTATCGGTGTGCTGGAGGTGATCCGCAGCTTTATCGTGATTCGCATCGGCAGCCAACTGGAGCGGCGTTTCAACCTGCGGGTCTACAAGGCCGCTTTCGAGCGCAACCTGCAACGGGGCGAAGGCCATGGCGGGCAATCCCTGGGGGACCTGACCCACATCCGCCAATTCATCACCGGGCCTGCGCTGTTCGCGTTTTTCGACGCGCCGTGGTTTCCGATCTATCTGTTCGTGATTTTCCTGTTCAACGTGTGGCTGGGTGTCTTGGCCAGTGCCGGTGCCGTGCTGCTGATTGCCCTGGCGTGCCTTAACGAATACCTGACCAAAAAGCCTCTGGGTGAAGCCAGCGGGTGTTCCCAGCAATCCACCCAATTGGCCACCAGCCACCTGCACAACGCCGAAACCATCCAGGCCATGGGCATGCTCGGTGCATTGCGCAAGCGCTGGTTCAAGGTGCATTCGCAGTTCCTGGGCCTGCAGAACAAGGCCAGCGACACCGGCTCGATCATCAGTTCCCTGAGTAAATCCCTGCGCCTGTGCCTGCAATCGTTGGTGCTGGGCCTGGGTGCGCTCCTGGTGATCAAGGGCGACATGACCGCCGGGATGATGATCGCAGGCTCCATTTTGATGGGCCGGGTGTTGAGCCCCATCGACCAGTTGATCGCCGTGTGGAAGCAATGGAGTTCGGCCAAGCTGGCCTACCAGCGCCTGGACAACCTGATGCGCGAGTTTCCGCCCCAGGGCGAGCAGATGGCCTTGCCGGCGCCCAAGGGCAATGTGAGTTTCGAGCAAGTCAGCGCAGGCCCGCCGGGGCGACGTGTGCCGACCTTGCATCAAGTCAGCTTCAACCTGACGGCGGGCGAAGTGCTCGGCGTGCTGGGTGCTTCCGGCTCCGGCAAATCAACCCTGGCCCGCGTGCTGGTGGGCGTATGGCCAACCCTGGCGGGCACCGTGCGCCTGGACGGAGCCGACATTCAT
>NZ_JACARK010000978.1:0-2188 GCF_013386655.1 Pseudomonas sp. K5002
GCGGTGAGCTTGCGCCAGGCCGGCAACGCGCGGTTGGCGGCGGCAATGGCCAGGTTGGTTTCTTCAGCCCCGGCGCGTTGTACTTCGGCGATCTGCGCACCATTGGCCGGGTTGCACACCGGGTAGACCGGCCCACCGCTGGACCATTGGCCATCAATGAAATTGCCTGTGCGAATCAGCGGGTTCATGCCACGGCCTCTATCAGGTTAAAACGGTCCAGGCCCGGACGGGCGCTGCGCAAGATGCGTTTGCCGGCGGTGTAGTCGTTGATCACATCGCAGGGCGTGTAGTTGCGTTCCAGCTCGTGCAGTTCTTCGGCATCCAGTTGGGTGTCGAGGGCTGCAAGCGCGCTATCAAATTGTGCGGTGGTGTCGGCGCCCACCAGCATCACGTCCACACCCGGATGATTGGCCACCCAGGCCTGGGCAATCTGTGCGTTGGACACGCCACGGGCACGGGCCACACGTTGCACCGAGTGGGCGATGTCGAACGACGCCTGGTCGCTGTACATCTGCTGGGTGAAGAAGTCGGTCTGGTTGCGGGTCGACTGCACTTCGCCGGTGAGCAAGCCACGGGCCAGCGGGCTGAACACCGACACGCCCAGGCCCTGGTCGCGGCAGAACGGGATCATCTCGCGCTCTTCCTCGCGGTAGGCGCAGTTCAGTTGCAGCTGCATGTTGATCGGCTTGACCCAGCCGTTGCGCTCGCAGGCCATGAGGATTTTTGCCAGTTGCCCGGTGAGCATGGTCGACACGCCGATGTAGCGCGCCTTGCCGGAACGCACGATGTCGTTGAGGGCGCCCATGGTTTCTTCCACCGGGGTGTTCACGTCGAAGTAATGCAGCATGAACACGTCGACGTAATCCATGCCAAGGCGGCTCAGGGAGGCGTCGATGCTGTCCATGATGTGCTTGCGCGAATGGCCGCTGGCATTGATGCCGCTGCGGGTGCCGTAGCCGACCTTGGTGGTGACCACGATGTCTTCACGGCGCGCAACGCGCTTGAGGATGCGCCCGACCACTTCCTCGCCGACGCCTGCGGAGTAGAAGTCCGCCAGGTCGATGAAGTTGACGCCGTTGGCCAGGGCATGGGCAACGATGGGTTCGCTTTGTTTCTCGTCGAAAATCCACGGCTTCCAGTCCGGGGTGCCCATGTTCATGGTACCCAGGCACAGGCGCGAGACTTGCAGGCCGGAGTTGCCCAAACGGATGTATTGCATGGGAATGTCCTCAGGCTTTTGGCGTGTAGAAAGGGTTGCTGATGTGGTTGACCACATCCGCCAGTTGCGCGGTGTGCGGCAAGCCTGTGAGGGCGGCGCGGATCGCGGTGCGGCAGGCGTTGTAGTTGTTCAGGTAGACCGCATCCAGGTCATCGCAGGCCGGGTTGACCCAGTTGGCGGTGACAATCGCCCACTCGTCCTCGGCTTCCGGCGGCAGGGTGCCGTCGAGCAGGGCTTCGAGCACTGCCTTGGCGATCCCGGCCTGGGACGCGCCCCAGGTGGCATTGCCGTGCAGGTCGCTGCCGATGGCGGCCTTGTTGACGTAGAGGGTCATGGGTTTGACCGGGATGTTCGGCTGGGCAATCACCATGAACGGGCAATGGCCCTGGCTTGGCGACGCCAAACTGTTGGCAAACGCCTGGCCGGCCGGACCGTTGCGCGGGCCGATGAGGATGTTGATGTGGGCAGCATTGACGCCTGGGCCTTCGAAGCCTTCGCCGATGTACAGATCAAGTGCTTTCATTTCGCAAACGCTCTTTTTTGTTATGGGGAGCTGGTTGGCGAATTTTTAGCACTGGCCCGGGTAGCGGCCGTAACCATTAAAAGTCATGGCGCTGTGAGTTTTAGTCATGGCCCTGCGACCATCGGCCTGGTCTTGTGCGTTGACCATCGTTGTTACACCCCATATAGTGTGCCCACAAACACAGACAACCACTACATAGTGTGCAACAACGCTGAACACCGACCACACTATGCGCCGTATTTCAATGCCTTGAAGCCTGCAAAACGCACATTTTTGAACACGCTGGGTGAATCGAAGCCCACGCCGTCAGACGGACCACGAAGGAGCAATTCAATGCTGAGTTGGGATGAAGCAGATCAACCAGACACCGGTGACGTAGTCATCCGGGGCGCCAACGCCGGCCACGCCACCGAAGCCAACATGGACCGCCTCGACGGTGCCGGCGC
>NZ_JACARK010000979.1:0-1825 GCF_013386655.1 Pseudomonas sp. K5002
GCGGTTGGCAACCTGTGGGCCGCCCTCCATGCCCAGGGCGACGTGGCGGATTTCGGTCTCGGTGACCGACACCGGGCGCAGCACCCGGAAGAACGACATCGACATGGCGACATTGGGAAACAGGTTGAGGTTGAACCCGGCGCCGTGCAGCGAGCGCACGATGCGTCGCACCTGGGCCGGCTCCATGGTTTTCGACAGTTCTTCGGTGACGTGGGCGAAACGCTCCTGCAACTGCTCGGTACCGTCGTCGTGGTCCAGGTCGACATGCTCGGGCACCATCACCATCACGCTGTGGCCATTGCCCAGGGAATGGGTGACGGCCTGCTCGTCGGTCATGAACGAGAGCATTTCCGAGGTCTCGGCGTCCACCGACGACATGAACGACTTGTGCACGATCGGGAAGTGGTAGCCGTCGGTGGTGTTTTCCAGCTGGATCTTCCAGTTGCCCTTGAAGCTGAACTTGTGTTCGCCCTGGGTCTTGATCGGGTAGCCGGCGCCCTGCTTCATGAACAGGTCCATCCAGTGTTTGGCGCCGCCGAGGAAGTCGGCCAACGGTTCGATATCGTCGTTGTAGCTGGCGAATACCATCCCGGCGTAGCTGTCCACCCGCAGGCTGGTCAAGGGTAACTCGGACTTTTCCAGGATGCCTTCGTAGCCGTCCGGGTAAGGCAGCGCCCGCAGCTTGCCGTCCAAACCATAGGACCAGCTGTGATACGGGCAGGTGAAGCCGCTGGCGTTGCCCTTGTGCTTCTCGCAAACCGTGGCGCCACGGTGGCGGCAGCGGTTTTCCAGCACGTTGATCGCGCCTTTCTTGTCGCGCACCACAATCACCGGGCGCCGGCCAATGGTCGCGGTCTTGAAGTCGCCGCTGTTGCGCACTTCGCTTTCATGGGCGACCCAGACCCAGGTGCGGTAGAAGATCTTTTCCAGTTCGGCCTCGAACAGCGCCGGGTCGTTGTACAGCGAGACGTCGACGCGATCGTGCTTGACCAACTCGTCGAGGCTTTTCGATTTGGCAATCAGCCGGTATTCATGGGTACTCATGGAGCCCTCCTCAAGGCGTTGTTCTTATTGGCGAGCCGTGATGCTCTGTTGCAGTTGTGCGCCGAGGGCACACACCCATTCGTCCTGGCCCTTGCGGCCGACAATCTGCAGCCCCACCTTCAGCCCGCTGTCGGCCAGGGTCACCGGCACCGTCAGCGCCGGGTGGCCGCTGAGGTTGAATGGCCGCACCAATGGCGTCATGCGGGCCACGGCCTGGCTGCCGTTGCGGGCTTCGGCCAGGGTCGGCGGCAGATCCGGCATCGTCGGCAGCAGCAACACGGAGAATTCTTCGAGCGCGGCGTCCACCTGATGACTGAAGCGGGTGCGCACGACTTCGGCTGCGGCCAAATCAGCAGCGCTGGTGCGGCTGGCAGCCAACAAGCGTTGTTCGACATCCGCACCGATCAGGCCCTTGCCGGTGAGGTGACCGAAGGCTGCCCAGTTTTCAACGTTAATCACCGTAAGGCCGGCGCCGAACGCCGTGTCAAAGTCGTCCAGATGCAGACGCTGCTGACGCCAGCCGGCCGCGTCGACGGCAGCCATCAGGCTCGCCTTCAGCCATGGCTCACAGGCCACATCCAGAAAGCCCACCGGCACGCTGCCGGACGGCGCCGCCTGTGCCGGGAAACCCGGGCAAATCACCTGCATCGCGGCAATCAGGTCCTGCATGTTCGCGGCAAACGGACCGACGCAATCGAGGCTGGATACCGCCGGTTGCGCGCCAATGCGGCTGACTCGGCCATAGGTCGGTTTCAACCCGGCAATCCCGCAGCACGCCGCC
>NZ_JACARK010000980.1:0-2409 GCF_013386655.1 Pseudomonas sp. K5002
GGTGGCATGGAGAGCATGTCCAACGCGCCGTACCTGCTGGACCGCGCCCGCAGCGGCTATCGCATGGGCCACGGCCGGGTGCTCGACCACATGTTCCTCGACGGCCTCGAAGACGCCTACGACAAGGGCCGCCTGATGGGCACCTTTGCCGAGGACTGCGCCGAGCACAACGGCTTTTCCCGCGAGGCCCAGGACGCGTTTGCGATTGCGTCCCTGACCCGTGCGCAACAGGCGATCACCGACGGCAACTTCATCGCCGAAATCGTCCCGGTGCAGGTCACCGTGGGCAAGGACCAGAAAACCATCATCCACGACGAACAGCCGCCGAAAGCCAAGCTGGACAAGATCGCCACCCTGAAGCCGGCCTTCCGTGAAGGCGGCACGGTGACGGCAGCCAACTCCAGTTCGATTTCCGACGGTGCGGCGGCGCTGCTGCTGATGCGCCAGTCCGAAGCGCACAAGCGCGGGCTCAAGCCTCTGGCGGTGATCCATGGCCACGCGGCGTTTGCCGATGAGCCTGGCCTGTTCCCGGTAGCGCCGGTGGGGGCGATCCGCAAGCTGATGAGCAAGACCGGCTGGAACCTCGACGAAGTCGACCTGTTTGAAATCAACGAAGCCTTTGCCGTGGTCAGCCTGGTGACCATGAGCAAGCTGGAGATTCCCCACAGCAAGGTCAACATCCACGGCGGTGCCTGTGCCCTGGGCCATCCGATTGGCGCGTCCGGCGCGCGGATCCTGGTGACCCTGCTTTCGGCCCTTCGCCAGAAAGGCCTCAAGCGCGGCGTTGCAGCGATCTGCATCGGCGGCGGTGAAGCCACGGCCATGGCCGTTGAATGCCTGTACTAAGGAACACCTATGCTGCCGAATGACGAACAACTGCAAATCAGCGAAGCCGCCCGGCAATTTGCCCAGGAACGCCTTAAACCGTTCGCTGCCGAGTGGGACCGCGAACATCGCTTTCCCAAGGAAGCCATTGGTGAAATGGCCGAGCTGGGCTTTTTCGGCATGCTAGTCCCGGAGCAATGGGGCGGCTGTGATACCGGCTACCTGGCCTACGCCATGGCCCTGGAAGAGATCGCTGCCGGTGACGGCGCCTGCTCGACCATCATGAGCGTGCACAACTCCGTGGGCTGCGTGCCGATCCTCAAGTTCGGCAATGATCAACAGCGCGAGCAGTTCCTCAAGCCCCTGGCCAGTGGTGCGATGCTCGGTGCGTTTGCCTTGACCGAGCCCCAGGCCGGTTCCGACGCCAGCGGCCTGAAAACCCGTGCCCGGCTGGAGGGCGATCACTACGTCTTGAATGGCTGCAAGCAGTTCATCACCTCCGGGCAAAACGCCGGGATCGTGATTGTGTTTGCAGTCACCGATCCGGCTGCCGGCAAACGCGGCATCAGCGCCTTTATCGTGCCCACCGACTCGCCGGGCTACAGCGTCGCGCGGGTCGAGGACAAGCTCGGCCAGCATGCTTCCGACACCTGCCAGATCCTGTTTGAGGATGTGAAGGTGCCGGTGGCCAATCGTTTGGGCGAGGAGGGCGAAGGCTACCGGATCGCCCTGGCCAACCTCGAAGGCGGGCGTGTCGGCATTGCTTCGCAAGCGGTGGGCATGGCGCGGGCGGCATTTGAAGCGGCCCGGGACTACGCCCGCGAGCGGGAAAGCTTTGGCAAGCCGATCATCGAGCACCAGGCCGTGGCCTTCCGCCTGGCGGACATGGCGACGCAAATCGCCGTGGCGCGGCAGATGGTGCATTACGCCGCCGCCCTGCGTGACAGCGGCAAGCCGGCGCTGGTGGAAGCGTCCATGGCCAAGCTGTTTGCTTCGGAAATGGCCGAAAAGGTCTGCTCGGCAGCCTTGCAAACCCTCGGCGGTTACGGTTACCTGAGCGACTTTCCCCTGGAGCGGATCTACCGCGATGTGCGGGTCTGCCAGATTTACGAAGGCACCAGCGATATTCAACGCATGGTCATTTCACGCAATCTCTGAGGAGTCTCTATGAGTTACGAAAGCATTTTGCTGGACGTGCAGGGCCGGGTCGGGCTGATCACCCTCAATCGCCCGCAAGCGCTGAACGCCCTGAACGCGCAACTGGTCAGCGAGCTGAACCAGGCGCTGGACAGCCTGGAAGCCAACCCGGAAATCGGCTGCATCGTGCTAACCGGCTCGAAAAAAGCCTTTGCCGCCGGTGCCGACATCAAGGAAATGGCCGAGCTGACCTACCCGCAGATCTACCTCGACGACCTGTTCAGCGACAGCGATCGCGTGGCCAACCGCCGCAAGCCGATCATCGCGGCGGTCAACGGGTTTGCCCTGGGTGGCGGTTGTGAACTGGCCTTGATGTGCGACTTCATCCTGGCGGGCGACAACGCCAAGTTTGGCCAGCCGGAAATCAACCTCGGCGTGCTGCCGGGC
>NZ_JACARK010000981.1:0-1645 GCF_013386655.1 Pseudomonas sp. K5002
TCAACCAGCCGCCCATCGGCAACAGTTCGCACCTGCTGCAGCGCACCGGCAATGACGCCACCCGTTATCTGCTGCCGGTGTTCGGCCGCCATCGCAACCTCGCCGGTGAACTGATCCCGGATGAATCCGACCGCTTGCTGGGCTGGGTCGAGCTGGAACTGTCCCACAACGGCATGTTGCTGCGTGGCTACCGCAGCCTGTTCGCGAGCCTGCTGCTGATCGCCATCGGCCTGATCTGCACGGCGGCCCTCGCCTTGCGCATCAGCCGTACGATCAACTCACCGATCGGCCTGATCAAACAGGCCGTCGCGCAACTCAAGGACGGCAATCTCGAAACCCGCTTGCCACCCCTGGGCAGCCAGGAGCTGGATCACCTGGCCTCGGGCATCAACCGCATGGCCGAGACCCTGCAAAACGCCCAGGAAGAATTGCAACACAGCATCGACCAGGCCACCGAAGACGTGCGGCAAAACCTCGAAACCATCGAGATCCAGAACATCGAGTTGGACCTGGCCCGCAAGGAAGCCCTGGAAGCCAGCCGCATCAAGTCGGAGTTTCTGGCCAACATGAGCCATGAAATCCGCACGCCGTTGAACGGCATCCTTGGTTTCACCCATTTGTTGCAGAAAAGCGAACTGTCACCGCGCCAGCTGGATTACCTGGGCACCATCGAAAAATCCGCCGACAACCTGCTGGGCATCATCAACGAAATCCTCGACTTCTCGAAAATCGAGGCCGGCAAGCTGGTGCTCGACAGCATCCCGTTCAACCTGCGGGACTTGCTGCAAGACACCCTGACCATCCTCGCCCCGGCCGCCCACGCCAAACAGCTGGAGCTGGTGAGCCTGGTCTACCGCGACACGCCGCTCTCCCTGGTGGGTGACCCGCTGCGGCTCAAGCAGATCCTCACGAACCTGGTGAGCAACGCGATCAAGTTCACCCGCGAAGGCACCATCGTTGCCCGCGCCATGATTGAAGACGAACAGGAAGACAGCGTACAACTGCGCATCAGCGTGCAGGACACCGGCATCGGCCTGTCGAACCAGGATGTGCGGGCGCTGTTCCAGGCGTTCAGCCAGGCGGACAATTCGCTGTCACGCCAACCCGGCGGGACCGGCCTTGGCCTGGTGATTTCCAAGCGCCTGATCGAACAGATGGGCGGTGAGATCGGCGTCGACAGCACGCCGGGAGAAGGCTCGGAATTCTGGATCAGCCTGAACCTGCCGAAAACCCGTGACGATATCGAAGACCTGCCCTCCGCGCCGCTGCTGGGCCGGCGCGTGGCGGTGCTGGAAAACCACGAGCTGGCGCGCCAGGCCCTGCAACATCAGCTGGAAGACTGCGGCCTGGAAGTCACCCCGTTCAACAGCCTGGAAAGCCTGACCAACGGCATCACCAGCGCCCACCAGACCGAACAGGCGATTGACCTGGCCGTGCTGGGCATCACCGCCAACGACATTCCGCCGGAGCGTTTGAACCAGCACCTGTGGGACCTCGAACACCTGGGCTGCAAGGTACTGGTGTTGTGCCCGACCACCGAACAGCTGCTGTTCAACCCCTCGGTGCCCAACCCCAACAGCCAGTTGCAGGCCAAGCCCGCGTGCACCCGCAAACTGCGTCGCGCCCTGGCCGACCTGATCAGCCC
>NZ_JACARK010000982.1:0-2189 GCF_013386655.1 Pseudomonas sp. K5002
TTAAAAAGCCGGAGTGAGGGCACACCGAGCCTAAGCGAGGTGCCGAGTGGTGGGGCAAGAGCGTTTTGCTTACTTTTGCGCTTTTCAAAAGTGAGCCGCTGTAAAAGCGGAACCAATAGCGGCCATAACCGCAGCAACGGATATGCCCCCAATCAGCCCCCCAATCAAACCAGATGCAGATGGTTATCCCAAAGCCCCGCCGGCAACTCCAGCGGCTTGCCCACCAACGGCACCTGCCGACAATCATAAAACCGGCAACGGCCCTGCCCGGAAGTCACCACAAACCCATCAGCCACCGCACCCACCCCGGCACAATCCGGCAACGGCCCGTCCAGCAGCAACTGCGCGCTGTCCATGTTCCAGATAAAGAATCGATTCCCCCGTGGCGCCGTCAGCGCCACCAGCCGCAACTCGCTGTGCACCGCCACACTGGCCGTGTAATGCCCCATGGCCTGCAACTGCTCATCCGCCACCGGAAACGCCACAAACGCCTGCCCCGGCCGCTTGATCGCCAGCAGCTCCGAACGCTCATGAGACGCCCCCATGAACTGCTGCCCCGCGAGGATCGTCCCGTCGCTGGCAATCCCCATATGCCGCACACTGTTCATCTGCTGGCCCAGGGTCTCCTTGCTCAACAGCGTCCCGTCGCGCTTCATCAGGACCAGGCTCGGCTCCATGGCATTCAGGTTCATCTCCACCCGGCTCTCAGCCTCAGTGCGAATCCCGCCGTTAGCCACCACCAGCGTCTCGCCATCAGGCATCCACGACACCTGATGCGGCCCAATCCCATGGGTAGAAATCTCCCCGGTGTGCACCAACCGCTCACCCTCGAACCGGTACACCCCCAGCAAACCGCGACCCGGGTCAGACGTGTCGTTCTCTGTGGCATACAACCACTCGCCATCCTTGTGCACCACCGCATGCCCGTAAAAGTGGCGATTGGCCTTGGAGGTGATGGTTTGCAGCAGCGCCCCGTCCCGCAAGTCGATCAGGTAACTCTCGGTGCCCGGCCGGCGGGCGACAAACAGCGCAATCGGCAGCGTCGGGTGGTTGATGATGTCGTGGCAGCGCTGGCCGACCTCGGTGGCAAATACCTGCTTGCCGTCCAGGCGAAAGCCGACGGCGTAGTGCCTGCCATCACTGTCATCCCGCGCCGAGAGCAGCAGCGGGCTTTTGCCCTTCTGCTTGAACAGCGTCCAGCCGCCCAAAGTGATCGCACTGAGCAGCACGCTGCCGAGGGCCAAAGCCTGTCGCCTGAGCATCATCAGTCACCGTCGTTGGCGTTAAAGCCCAGTTGGATGCCCAGCGCCTTGGCCAGCTCGCCTTCGTGCAGGCGGTGGACCACGTTGAGGCTGTCGTAGATATCGTTGAGTTGCTGGCGCCCGGCATCGTCGGCCAGCATTTCATTCAGCGTACGCTGGTTGCTGGCGAAGAGTTTCAGGGAGGCGGCATACGCGGCGTCGATCTTGTCAGCCAGGGGCTTTTGATCGGCAGGCAACAGGCCGCGCAGGCCTTTGTTGTCGACGCCGACCCAGACGGTCTGGGCGGCAGCCAGGCTGGCTTCCAGGCTTTGCAGGGACGACTGGCTGCGCCACGCATCGGCCTGGAACGGTTGCGGGATGCCCTTGGTCTGGCGGCCCATCGGGGTGCCGAGTTTTTTCTTCAGGGTGTCCAGCGCAGTCACTTGAACCCGCAGCAGGTCGGCGATGGCTTCGTGGGAATCGGCGTAGCGCTGGTTAGGAAACTTGGTCATCTGCGCCAGCATGCCGTCGGTGCTGTTCCAGCTCGACAGGATCTCTTCGGCCAGCAGTTTCTGGCGCTCGCCGATGGCTACCAGCAACGGGCAGTAGCGAGCTTTTTGCGTCTCGTCCGCCAGATCGGTCTTGGCGTCGTAGAGGATGTATTCGTAGGCCGACAGGCCCTGCACCACGACGCTGGATTTGGCCAGGGCGGCGGCGTCGATCTGTGGTTGGGCGGTCACCAGTTGCTCGACTTGACGACCCACCAGGTTTTTCTTGTCCGGCCAGAACTGCACCTGCCACGAGCGGTTGCCCTCGGCCAGCGGGCCGATCAGCAGCGGTTGCAACTCGGCCCAGGCCTTTTGCGCGTGCAGGAAGTCGGCGCGGGCGGTCTCCAGGCTTTCCTTGCCCTGGCAGTAGGCCAGGGCGCTGACGGCCAGTTGGCGGTCG
>NZ_JACARK010000983.1:0-2248 GCF_013386655.1 Pseudomonas sp. K5002
GCTCGGCGATCTTCTCGATCTGCAGCGGCATGAAGCGCTGGTAGATGGCGGTCACATCATCGTCAGTCGGTGTGCGGCCGAAGGCCTTGCGGTAACGCTTGGCCACCTGCGGCTGGTCGCACAGGGTGCGGATGTGGTCCCACTTGCCCATGCCCATCGGGCCGCGGGCTTCCTCGATGGAGACCTGCACGTCGAACTCGGCGAAGGCTTCGACAAAAATCTGCGTGGGCGCGAACGAGCCGAAATCGACCACGGTGCCGGCCCAGTCGAGGATCGCGGCTTGAAGCTGGGTTGGGTTTGCGTAGTTCATGGTTCAGATCCTAGGAGTAGTGGGCAGTCAGATGTCGAGCACGTTCATTTCTTGCAGCACCTCGGCTACCGCCGCGACCGCGGCTTGCATCTCGGCCTGGTTCACATGGCCGATGCAGCCCACGCGGAAGGTTTCCACCTGGGTCAATTTGCCGGGATAAAGGATGAAGCCCTTGGCCTTGACCCGTTCGTAGAACTCCTTGAACTGGTAGCGCGGGTCTTTCGGCGCGTGGAAGGTAACGATGATCGGCGCCTGGATCGCGGCGGGCAGGAAGCTGCGCAGGCCCAGTTCGGCCATGCCGTCCAGCAATGCCTGGCAGTTGTCGGCGTAGCGCTGGTGCCGGGCGGGCAGGCCGCCTTCTTCGTTGTATTGCAGCAGCGCTTCGTGCAGCGCCGCCACCACGTGGGTCGGCGGTGTGAAGCGCCATTGGCCGGTCTTGGCCATGTAGCTGTGCTGGTCGAAAAGGTCCATCGCCAGGGAGTGGCAGTTGCCTTGGGCTGCAGCCAGCGCCTGCTTTTCAGCGAACACAAAACCCATCCCCGGTACGCCTTCCAGGCACTTGCCGGAGGCGGCGATCAGCGCGTCGAACGGCACCTCGCGGGCGTCGATCGGCAGCGCGCCGAAGGAGCTCATGGCGTCGATAATCAGGCGCTTGCCGTGGCGGGCGATGACCTGGGCGATCTCGGGCAACGGGTTGAGAATCCCGGTGCTGGTTTCGCAATGGATCAGTGCGACGTGGGTGATGCCCCTGTCGGCGTGCAACAGGCGGTCGACGTCGGCGGCGGTGGTGGGTTCGTCCTCGGCAGTTTCAAAGGTACTGAACTCGCGGCCGAGCACTTCGCAAATCTTCGCCAGGCGCTTGCCGTAGGCGCCGTTGATCAGCACCAGCACCTTGCCGTCCCGTGGCACGAGGGTGCCGATGGCCGCTTCCACGGCAAAGGTGCCGCTGCCTTGCAATGGCACGCAATGGTGGCTGGCGGTGCCGTTGACGATCACCAGCAGTTGCTCGCAAAGACTGGCGGTCAGTTGATTGAAGCGGTCATCCCATGAACCCCAGTCGACCATCATGGCCTGGCGGGTGCGGGCCGAGGTGGTCAAGGGCCCCGGGGTCAGCAGGATCGGCGCGGCAGTGCTCATTCGTGTGTCCTCGCAAAACATTGGGATGAAGTTACGGCGCCTAAATTGCAGTTTGGCTTGTCATCAATCAAATTGTTTGTTGTTATGCGAGCTATCAGTGAGGCCGATAGCTATGAACCTGTTTCAACTGCGTGCGTTTGATGCGGTGGCCCGCGAGGGCAGTTTTACCCGGGCGGCCGAGCGCCTGTTCATCAGCCAGCCGGCGGTGACCGGGCATATCAAGGCGCTGGAGGAGCACTACCAGATCGCGCTGCTGCGGCGTACCGCGCGGCGGGTGGAGTTGACCGAGGAGGGCACCAAACTCGCGGCGATCACCCGGGCGATCTTCGGCCTGGTGGAAGAGGCGCAGACGTTGCTGGAGGCCAACCGGCAATTACTTACCGGGCGCCTGGAAGTGGCGGCGGATGGGCCGCACATGGTCATGCCGATGCTGGCCAGCCTACGGCAGCGGTATCCGGGGATTACTGTCAATTTGCGCCTGGGCAATGCGCAGGAAACCCTCGCGGCGCTGTTGTCGGAGCGGGCTGACGTGGCGGTGTTGACCGAGGTGGAGCCGCGCAAGGGCCTGCACTTGCAGCCGTTGATCGAGTCACGGATTTGCGCGTTGGTGCCTGCGGGGCATCCGTGGCTGGCGGAGCCTGCGGGGATTCGGCTGGAGCAATTGGATCAGGTGATCATGGTGTTGCGTGAACCCAGCTCGATCACGCGGCGGACCTTTGACGATGCCTGCGCCCAGGCCGGCGTGCAGCCCCGGGTGTTGCTGGAACTGGACAGCCGTGAGGCGGTGACGGAAGCGGTGGC
>NZ_JACARK010000984.1:0-4717 GCF_013386655.1 Pseudomonas sp. K5002
CCGCCGGGCATGAAGTCGGGCTGCACGCCTGGGATCATCACGGCTGGCAAGCCAACACCGGGCGCTGGAGCGATGCACAGCTGATCGAGCAGATTCGCCGTGGCGTCGACACCTTGAGCGACATCCTCGGTGAACCCATCGACTGCTCAGCCGCCGCCGGCTGGCGTGCCGATGAGCGCGTGGTGCAAGCCAAGCAACAGTTCAATTTCCGTTACAACAGCGATTGCCGCGGTACCAGCCTGTTCCGGCCTACCCTGGCGGATGGCAGTGCCGGCACGCCACAAATTCCGGTGGACATGCCGACCTTCGACGAAGTCGTGGGCCCGGTGGTGGCCGCCAAGGATTTCAATAGCTACATCCTCGACCGCTTCAAGCCGTCGAAGCTCAACGTCTATACGATCCACGCAGAAGTAGAAGGGATTCTGATGGCCAATGATTTTCGCCAGTTGCTCGCCCAGGCAGGGCAGCGCGGCATCGCGTTCAAACCGTTGGGCGACCTGTTGCCCGCCGACCTCACCACCCTGCCCCAGCAACAGCTGGTGCGTGGTGCGTTGAGCGGCCGTGAAGGCTGGCTCGGAGTGCAGAAGGCATGATCCGGCGCTGGGCCCTGCCCCTGCTCCTGCTGGCCTTCGGGGTGTTCTACCTGATCCCGTTGGCCACCCACGGGCTGTGGATTCCCGACGAAACCCGCTATGCGCAGATCAGCCAGGAAATGCTGCTGACCGGCAAGTGGGCCTCGCCACACTTCATGGGGATTCGCTACTTCGAGAAACCGGCGGCCGGTTACTGGATGATCGCGCTGGGCCAGGCGATTTTCGGGCAGAACCTGTTCGGCGTACGTTTTGCCTCGGCCTTGAGCACCGGCTTGAGCATCCTGCTGGTGTATTTCGTGGCCCGGCGTTTGTGGAACGACCCGCGCAAGAGCCTGGTCAGCGCCGTGCTGTACATGAGTTTTGTCAGCGTCGCGTTCCTGGCGGGCTATGCCAACCTCGACCCGCAGTTCACCTTCTGGGTCAACCTGACCGGGGCGGCGCTGTGGTTCTGCTTCGACAGCACCACCACCCGCGGCCGCCTGTGGTCGTGGGCCTTGCTCGGGTTCGCCTGCGGCATGGGGTTCATGACCAAGGGTTTCCTTGCCTGGTTGCTGCCGGTGCTGATCGCCCTGCCCTACGTGCTCTGGCAAAAACGCATTCGTGAACTGCTCACCTATGGCCTGGTGGCCGTGGTGGTGGCGATTGTCGTGAGCCTGCCCTGGGCGCTGATGGTGCATGCCCAGGAACCGGACTACTGGAATTTCTTCTTCTGGCACGAGCACATCCAGCGCTTTGCCGGCGACGACGCCCAGCACTCCGAGCCCTTCTGGTATTACCTGCCGCTGATGGTTGCGTTCACCCTGCCGTGGATGGCGTTGCTGCCGTCCACCGTGAAGCAGGCATGGCTGGAAAAACGCAACAGCAAGGTCGCCTTCCTGCTGCTGTGGCTGCTGATGCCGCTGGCGTTCTTCAGCCTGGCCAAGGGCAAGCTGCCGTCGTACATCATGCCCTGCCTGCTGCCACTGGCGCTGCTGATGGGGCATACCCTCGCCGACAAACTGGCCCAGGCCCGTGGCCGCGTACTGCGCATCAACGGCTGGGTGAATCTGGTCATTGGCGTATTGGCGTTGCTGGCCCTGACCTGGTTCCAGCTGAAAAAACCGGTGTACGAGCACGGCCAGGAAACACTCAGCCTGGTGCTGGTGTTCGTCTTCCTGTTCGGCTGGATCATCGCCAACCTGCTGCAAGCCGCCCGCCCGTTGCACATGTGGGCCGCACCGGTGATCGGCAGCTGGTTGCTGGTGGCTCTGGTGCCGGCGGCGTTGCCGCACTCGGTGGTTTATAACAAGACCCCCGACCAGTTCATCATCGACCACCTCCAGGAGCTGCAGCCGACCACTGCGTTGCTGAGCAACGACCTCGGCGCCGCATCGGCCTTGTCATGGCGCCTGCAGCGTCCTGAAGTGATGCTCTACAACACCGTTGGCGAAGTGAAATACGGCATCGCCTTCCCGGACACCGCTTACCGCAAGATCGATGCCGCCAGCGTCCAGCAATGGATGAGCGGGGCGCGCAAGCAAGGCTCGGTGGGCGTGGTGATGCGGGTCAAGGGTGACGACGAACGCCAGGAAGTGGACCTGCTGCCCAAAGACGGCAAGCGTTACGAGCAGGGCAATATCGTGATTCTGATCTTCCCGCAGAGCGCGCCATGACCACTCTGCTGCTGTTGTTAGGTGCCTGCCTGCTGACCTGCATGGGCCAGGTGTCCCAGAAGTTTGCCGTGGAAGGCTGGCGTGACCAGCCCGACGGTTGGGCCCTGAAGCTGCGCTCGCCGTGGCTGTGGTCGGCGCTGGTGTGCCTGGGCCTGGGTTTGCTGGTGTGGCTGCTGGTGCTGCAACGTTTGGAAGTCGGCATCGCCTACCCGATGCTGAGCCTCAACTTTGTATTGGTCACCCTGGTGGCGCGCTTTGTGTTCCATGAACACATCGATGGTCGCCACTGGTTCGGCGTGCTGCTGGTGATTGCCGGTGTGGTGCTGCTGGGGCGCCAGGTATGAGTCGCGCTCGCGGTTTTGCCCTGGCCCTGGGCAGCGTGGCACTGGTCAGCGGTGCCCAGTTGGGCATGCGCTGGAGCATGACGCGCCTGCCATTGCCCACCGAATGGCTGACAGCACTCAACACGGGTGCCATCGACCTCGGCGCACTGGGCGTGGTGATCCTGGCGATCATCGCCTATGCCCTGTCGATGCTCTGCTGGCTTGGCGCACTGAAAGACCTGCCGCTGGGCCGTGCCTACTCGCTGCTCAGCATCAGCTACGCATTGGTCTACCTGCTGGCCGCCAGCCTGCCGGTGTTCAACGAACATTTTTCGCTTTCAAAAACTGCGGGAGTGGCCTTGGTCATCCTCGGAGTCCTGACTATCAACTCTCGTCGTGCTAGCACCACAAGTCCCAGGAATGCCCCATGAAAATCAGTGTATTTGGTAGCGGTTACGTCGGTCTCGTACAGGCCACCGTGTTGGCCGAAGTCGGCCACGATGTCATCTGCATGGACGTTGACGAGAAAAAGGTCAAGTTGCTGCAACAGGGCCATGTGAGCATTTTCGAGCCGGGCCTGGCGGCCATGGTCAAGGAAAACCTCGAAGGCGGACGCCTGACGTTTACCTATGACGAAAAACTCGCGGTCGAACACGGCGAAGTGCTGTTCATCGCCGTGGGTACCCCTTCGGACGAAGACGGCTCGGCCGACCTGAAATACGTGCTGTCCGTGGGCGATGCAGTGGCTCGCCACCGTATCGACCCGGTGATCCTCGTGGAAAAATCCACCGTACCTGTAGGCACTGGCGACACTTTGCGTGCGCACATGGAAAAAGCCCTGCGCATTGCCGGCCGCCACCTGGAGTTCGATATCGTCTCCAACCCGGAATTCCTCAAGGAAGGCTCGGCCGTTGCCGACTGCCGCCGCCCGGACCGGATCGTCATCGGCTGCGAACGTGAGGAAGTGCGCGAGGTGATGCGTGAGTTGTATGCACCGTTCAACCGCAACCACGACCGCATCATCTTCATGGACCTGCGCAGCGCCGAACTGACCAAGTACGCCGCCAACTGCATGCTGGCCACCAAGATCAGCTTTATCAACCAGATCGCCGAACTGGCCGAACACCTGGGCGCCGACATCGAAGCCGTGCGCCTGGGCATTGGTGCCGACTCGCGTATCGGCTACCACTTCATCTACCCAGGTTGCGGTTATGGCGGCTCGTGTTTCCCCAAGGACATGCGCGCCCTGATCCACAGCGCCAAGGCCGCCAACTGCTCCAGCGACCTGCTGGAAGCCGTGGAAGCCATCAACCAGCGCCAGAAGAGCAAGCTGTTCGAACGCGCCAATGCATTCTTCAAGGGCGACCTGCGCGGCAAGACCTTCGCCTTGTGGGGCCTGGCGTTCAAGCCCAACACCGACGACATGCGCGATGCGCCAAGCCGGGTGCTGATGGAAGCGTTGTGGGCCGCCGGCGCCAATGTACGTGCGTTTGACCCGGAAGCCATGCAGGAAACCCAGCGCATCTACGGTGATGACCCGCGCCTGATGCTGATGGGCACCCCGGAATCCACCCTGAGTGGCTCTGACGCCTTGATCATCTGCACCGAATGGCAACAGTTCAAGGCACCGGACTTCGACCTGATCCAGCAACGCCTGAAAACCCCGGTGATCTTCGACGGCCGCAACCTGTACGACGGCGAACGCCTGGCACGCAAAGGCATCCAGTACTTCCCGATGGGCCGCGGCGATTCCTGCAACTTGCCGATCCCCCAGCAAAACTGGGCGCCTCAGGCCGAGGAAGCCTGAGACGTGGACAAAGCTCATCGGCCCCTGCTCAGCCCGACGATCCGCCGACACTCATGGATCCTGGGGCTGCTGGCCCTGATCCTGTTTGTCGCGGGCAACTGGAACCAGGCAATCATCGGCTTTGACTCGCGCTTCGTGCTGTTCGCCCAGGAGATGCTGCGCCACGGGCCGGGGTTCTTCCCGACCACGTACGGGCAACCTTATGCCGATTACCTGGCCACCTCGACGCTGCTGACCTGGCTGCTGTCGGTGCCCCTGGGGCAGGTCACCAGCCTGACGGCCTGGCTGCCCACGGCCATCGCTTCGGCGCTGATCGTGGTGCTGCTCTACCGGCTGACCGCG
>NZ_JACARK010000985.1:0-3674 GCF_013386655.1 Pseudomonas sp. K5002
CAGGGCAGGGAAGTGCCGACGCCAATCAGCGTCAGGCCGATGATGCGTTCCGACAGGCCCAGGTCAGAGGCCACGTCCACCGCCGCGCCCAGCAGCAGGTGCCCGGCCAGTACGAGGATCAACAGTCCACCGAGCATCAGCAGCACGCTGCTCAGCCACGGCGCCTGCACCACAGTGTCCCGGGTGCGCGGGCGGCGGGAGTGGCGTGTCTGGTAGAGCAGCACGCCGAGGTAGGCCACCAGGGCCACCAGCAGTAACAGGCCATCGATCGGCGTGAGTTCTTCATTGGCGGCTAGCACAAACACCAGCAGGCTGGCGATGATCATCATCGGGATATCCAGGCGTACCAGTTGCCGGGAGACCCGCAGCGGAATGATCAGGGCTGCCAGGCCAAGGGTCACGAGGGTGTTGAAGATGCTGCTGCCGATCACACTGCCCACGGCGATGTCGGTGTTGTCCGCCAGGGTCGCTTGCAAGCTGATCGCCATCTGCGGCGCGCTGCTGCCGAAGGCGACGATGCTCAGGCCGATGATCAGCGGGCGCACCTTGAGGCTGGCCGCCAGGCGCACGGCGGCGCGCACTAATACTTCTGCGCCGAAGATCAACAGCAGCAGGCCGCTGATCAGTTCGATCAGGCTAAAGGGCGAGAGGGCGGTTAATGCGGAAATGGCCTGGGCTCCGTCGGTCAGTTGCTGAGGGCTTGCACGCGAACGCGCGCGGTGCCGCTGCCGATCATACCGATCTGTTCGGCGGCCTTGCGTGAAAGGTCGATCAGGCGCCCACGGGTATGCGGGCCGCGATCATTGATGCGGACAACGACGCTTTTGTTGTTGTCGAGATTGGTGACCTTCACCTGCGTGCCGAAGGGCAGGCGACGATGGGCGGCGGTCAGGGCATTCTGGTTGAACGGTTCACCGCTGGCAGTGCGGTTGCCGTGGTGTTTGGCGCCGTAGTAGGACGCGGAGCCGGTTTCGTCATAGCCGTTGGGGTCGATGAGGCCGCTGGCGCAGCCGGCGAGCAGAGAGAACAGGGCCAACAGGCCGAGTAGACGCTTCATTCAAGGTGTCCCCAAAAGTGATGTGGAAACCGGCTTATGTGGGAGCCGGGCTTGCCCGCGATGCAAGCGCCTCGGTCTTTCGGGTGCACCGAGGTGATGCTATCGCAGGCAAGCCAGCTCCCACACAAGCCGGCTCCCGCAGTGAGACGACCGCGTTTAGCCTTCGAGTTTGCTTTTCAGCAGTTCGTTGACCTGTTGCGGGTTGGCCTTGCCTTTGGAGGCTTTCATCGCCTGGCCGACAAAGAAGCCGAACATCTTGCCCCGCTTGGCTTCATCCGCCGCACGGTATTGTTCAACCTGCTCGGCATTGGCTGCCAGCATCTCGTCGAGCACCGCCGAAATCGCGCCGCTGTCGGTGACTTGCTTCAGGCCGCGCTTTTCGATGATCTCGTCAGCGTTGCCTTCGCCGGCGGCCATGGCTTCAAACACGGTCTTGGCGATTTTGCCGGAGATGGTGTTGTCCTTGATCCGCAGCAACATGCCGCCCAACTGTTCTGCCGACACCGGTGCTTCGTCGATTTCCAGGCCCTGTTTGTTCAACAGGCTGCCCAGCTCAACCATCACCCAGTTGGCCGCCAGTTTGGCGTCGCCGGCAATGCTCACGACTTTTTCGAAGTAGTTGGCTTGCTCGCGGCTCGACGCCAGCACGCTTGCGTCATACACCGAAAGCCCGAACTGCGCCTGGAAACGCTCGCGTTTCTGCGGTGGCAGTTCCGGCAGCGTGGCGCGCACGTCAGCCAGGAACGAGTCCTCGATGACCACCGGCAACAGGTCCGGATCGGGGAAGTAACGGTAGTCGTTGGCTTCCTCCTTGCTGCGCATGGCGCGGGTTTCGTCTTTGTTCGGGTCGTACAGGCGGGTCTGCTGGATCACCTTGCCGCCGTCTTCGATCAGCTCGATCTGGCGACGTACTTCGGTGTTGATCGCCTTCTCGATGAAACGGAACGAGTTGACGTTCTTGATCTCGCAGCGGGTGCCGTATTCGGCCTGGCCCTTTGGCCGCACCGACACGTTGCAGTCGCAACGCAGGGAGCCTTCGGCCATGTTGCCGTCGCAGATCCCGAGGTAACGCACCAGCGCGTGGATCGTCTTGACGTAGGCCACGGCTTCCTTGGCGCTGCGCATGTCCGGCTCGGAAACGATTTCCAGCAGCGGGGTGCCGGCGCGGTTCAGGTCGATGCCGGTGGCGCCGTTGAATTCTTCATGCAGGCTCTTGCCGGCATCTTCTTCCAGGTGCGCACGGGTCACGCCGACACGTTTGATGGTGCCGTCTTCCAGCGGGATGTCCAGGTAGCCCTTGCCGACGATCGGCAATTCCATCTGGCTGATCTGGTAGCCCTTGGGCAGGTCCGGGTAGAAGTAGTTCTTGCGGGCGAACACGTTGTGCTGGCCGATCTCGGCATCGATGGCGAGGCCGAACATCACCGCCATGCGCACCGCTTCCTGGTTCAGCACCGGCAGCACGCCGGGCATGCCCAGGTCTACCAGGCTGGCCTGGGTGTTGGGTTCTGCGCCGAACGTGGTGGCGCTACCGGAGAAAATCTTCGATTGGGTGGCGAGCTGGGTATGAATCTCCAGCCCGATCACGACTTCCCATTGCATAGTGTTCTCCTCAGAAGCCGGTAGGGGTGCGAGTGTGCCAGTCAGAGTTCAACTGGTACTGGTGCGCCACATTGAGCAGGCGGCCTTCCTGGAAATACGGGGCGAGCAGTTGCACGCCCACCGGCAAGCCATCGACGAAACCTGCAGGCATGGACAAGCCCGGCAGACCGGCGAGGTTGGCGGTGATGGTGTACAGGTCTTCCAGGTACTCGGCGATCGGGTCGCCGGTCTTGGCGCCGATCTTCCAGGCCGGGTTCGGCGTGGTTGGGCCGAGGATCACGTCGACTTCATTAAAGGCAGCCATGAAGTCGTTCTTGATCAGGCGACGGATCTTTTGCGCCTTGAGGTAGTACGCGTCGTAGTAGCCGGCCGACAGGGCGTAGGCACCGACCATGATCCGGCGTTGTACTTCCGCGCCGAAACCTTCGCCACGGGAGCGCTTGTACAGGTCGGTGAGGTCTTTCGGGTTTTCGCAGCGGTAGCCGAAGCGCACGCCGTCGAACCGCGACAGGTTGGAGGACGCTTCTGCCGGCGCGATCACGTAGTAGGCCGGAATCGCGTGCTGGTTGTTCGGCAGGCTGATTTCCTTGATCACGGCGCCGAGCTTTTCCAGCTCCTTGACGCTGTTGTGCACCAGTTCGGCGATGCGTGGGTCGAGGCCGGCGCTGAAATACTCTTTCGGCACGCCGATGCGCAGGCCTTTGATCGAGGTATTCAGGCTGGCGCTGTAGTCCGGCACGGGTTCATCAATGCTGGTGGAGTCCTGCGGATCGAAGCCTGCCATGCCTTGTAACAAAATTGCGCAGTCTTCAGCGGTGCGTGCCAGGGGGCCGCCCTGGTCGAGACTGGAGGCGTAGGCAATCATGCCCCAGCGGGAAACGCGACCGTAGGTCGGTTTCAGACCGGTGAGGTTGGTGAAAGCGGCCGGTTGGCGGATCGAGCCGCCAGTGTCGGTGGCCGTGGCGGCAGGTAACAGACGAGCGGCAACCGCGGCCGCCGAACCACCGGACGAACC
>NZ_JACARK010000099.1:0-806 GCF_013386655.1 Pseudomonas sp. K5002
GCGCTGCATGCCGGCGTGCTGCAACCCGCCGAGGCGCAGACCCTGCGTGACGCCGAAGCAGCGCGACGCAAGGTGATCGACGTGGATGATTTCAGCAAGGAAGAACTGAGCCAGGCCGAGGGAAAAGTCCGCTGATCCCAGCGGTCATATAAAAACGGGTAGAGTGCCCTGCCTCACAAATACTGATCCCTTTTGACGGCGTCTGTTGTCGTCATGCTGCGTTGCCGCTCCTCGCCATAGCAAGCTATGACTCGTCGCGGCGCCTTGCCTGACAACAACAGCCACTCGTCAAAAGGAATCGTATTTGTGAGGCAAGGCACCGAGCTATATACTCTCGCGCCCGTTTTGCTCTTGAGGACTTATCTCGTGTCCAACGTCGTTGCCGATCATCTCGTCTTGCTCGACCACCTGCGCAGCATCCTGGTTGCCGTCGGCGAAGCCGAACAGGTTCCCGAGGAAAGCCACCTCCTGTTCCTGGAGCGCTTCGATGAACTGCGCGCCTTGCTGCCCATCGACCCGATCGAAAGCCAGTACCTGGGCCAGGACATGATGAGCCAGGTCATCCTGCGCTACCCGCAAATTGCTCACCTGGTACCGCGCGACCTGCTGTGGTTCTTCGGTGGCGACTGCCTGCACTTCATGCCCGACGACGAGCTGGACCTGTACCAGGCCCTGGAAGAACGTCGCTTCGAAGCTGAACAGAACGACGAACCGTTCGACTGGAACCAGGAAAAGCAGTTGTTGGCCATGTCCAATGACCAGCCCAAGCACTGATTTCAGGGCTAACGCAGATCAAATGTGGGAGC
>NZ_JACARK010000986.1:0-1782 GCF_013386655.1 Pseudomonas sp. K5002
GATTGCCGCCACGGCGGCCCTCGCGCCACGCCGCGTTTTGCGCCGTCACTTCAGCAATCGCCTCGGGCTGCGGCAGGCTGGTGCTTTGCCCCGAATCCGGCAGGCGCAGGACCTGGCCGGTTTTCATGCGGTTGATGTTGCCGTCGATAAAGGCGTCAGGGTTCAGCGCCTGAATGGCCAGCATGGTCTGCTGCACCGAGGCGCCATTGCGGTTTTTCGCGGCGATTTCCCACAAGGTGTCACGGGAAGTCGTGGTGTGTTCCTTGGCCTTGGTGACTGCCGGAGCCGTCGTCGCAGGCGCACTCAAGCGTGGCGCGGGTGCAGGTGCACCGGCGGCCGGGGTCGACTGGTCGAACTTGGCCGGGTCCAGCAACACGCTGTAGTCGCGCATCAGGCGACCGTTGGGCCATTGTACCTGCAGCAGGAAACGCACGTAGGAATCCGGCAGCGGCTTGCTGGAGGTGACACGCACCACACTGCGGCCGTTGGGATTGACCACCGGGGTAAAGGTCAGGTCGTTCAGGAACGCCTGGCGATCGACGCCCGCATCCACAAAGGCCTGGGACGACGCGAGGCTGGGGGTGATCTCGGAGGCGGTCAGGCCACCGACATCGAGCAACTCGATTTCCACCGACAGCGGCTGGTTCAGCTTCGACTTGAGGGTCATCTCCCCAAGCTGCAGTGCTTGCGCCATACCGGAGGACAGCGCCGAGGCGGCCGCTATTGCTAACACCAGTTTGCGAACTTGAACCATAGCCTCATCCTTTTTGAACACTCCCCGGCCGGCGAGAAGGTGGGTAACCGCTGCCATTAGGCATGGCGAGCCGATAGGTCACCGACGCGCAATTTTTCCAGCTTGGGGCCAAGCATAGCGCTTGGCTAGAATCAATCTACAAATTGCCGCCAAGTATCTTTTACACAAGGCCTTTTATCAACAACTGCGCCAGCTGTACGGCGTTCAGTGCCGCCCCTTTGCGTACGTTATCTGACGCCAGCCACATATTTAGTTCCGCGGGGTCATCAACACCGGCACGAACCCGGCCCACGTAGACCACGTCCTGACCGACCGCATCGCCCACAGCCGTGGGGTAATCGCCCTCTTCCACCAATTCGACACCCGGTGCCGAGTCCAGGGCACGGTTGACGGCAGCGAGATCCACCGCTGCCCCCAATTGCAGTGACACAGTCAGGCTATCGCCAAAAAACACCGGGGCTTGAACGCAAGTGACGGAAATCTTTAGCAAAGGCATTTCCAGCACGGCGCGCAATTCGTGCACCAGGCGTTTTTCCAGGGCAGTGTGGCCTTGCGCGTCAGGCTTGCCGACCTGGGCCAGCAGGTTAAAGGCCATTTGCCGGTCGAAGAACTTCGGCTCCAGCGGGCGCACATTCAGCAACTCGGCGGTCTGCCGGGCGAGTTCGCTGACAGCCTCACGGCCCTGGGCGGAAACGGCGAGGTTGGCGGTGACGTTAACGCGCTGAATGTCCAGCAAGCCGCGCAGTGGCGCCAGCACCACGGCCAGGGCAGTGGCCGACGGGCTTGGGCTGCTGACCTGATAAGGTTTTTTCAGGCCATCGAGGATCTGCGCGTTGGCTTCCGGCACTACCTGCGGCGCCTGATCGGCCGGCAAGGCGCCGGACAAGTCGATCAGGGTGCAGCCCGCAGCGGTGGCGCGCGGGGCAAAACTCAAGGTGACCGCAGGGCCGGCGGCGAAGAACACCAGTTGGACTTTGCTGAAATCGAATTCATCGACTTCCCGCACCCGCACGTTCTTGCCAAGAACC
>NZ_JACARK010000987.1:0-2362 GCF_013386655.1 Pseudomonas sp. K5002
AGGGTGCGGCACTGGCGGCAGTGGCCAACCCCTTCCATCGCCTGGCTCAGGGCCTGGGCCAGTCGGGAGCCGCCGCTGCGATCACGCTCCAGCAGTTGCAGCGCCATGCGCTGGGCGGTTTTCTGACCCACACCTGGCAAAGTGCGCAGGGCGTCGATCAGTTGACGAATCAGGGGGCTGAAGCTCATGGGGAAAGGTCCGACAAAACAACGAGACGCGGTTTATACCCGCGCCTCGGATTAGCGTCAAATGCTCAATCTTGTGCGACCCGCACCACCAACTTGCCGAAGTTGCGCCCCTCCAGCAAACCGATAAAGGCTTCAGGTGCCTGCTCCAGGCCTTCCACCACGTCCTCGCGGAACTTGATCTTGCCATCCCGCACCCACGGCGCCATGGCACTGAGGAATTCCGGTTGGCGGTCGCCATAGTCGTCGAACACGATAAAGCCCTGGATCCGCACACGCTTGGTCAGCAAGGTACGTTGCAACGCCGGCAGCCGGTCGGGACCGCTGGGCGCTTCGTGGGCGTTATAGCCGGCGATCAGGCCACACAAGGGAATGCGCGCCTTGGCATTCAGCAGCGGCACGACCGCGTCGAATACCTTGCCGCCGACGTTTTCAAAGTAGATATCGATGCCCTTGGGGCAGGCCTGGGCAAGCTCCTCGGCAAAGTTGTCGCTCTTGTGATCGACACAGGCATCAAAGCCCAGCTCGTCCACCACATAGCGGCACTTGTCGGCGCCGCCCGCCACACCGACCACCCGCAGGCCCTTGATCTTCGCCACCTGGCCCACCACCGAGCCCACCGCACCGGAAGCGGCCGCCACCACCAGGGTTTCCCCGGACTTGGGCTGGCCGATATCGGTGAGGCCCATATAGGCGGTCATGCCGGGCATACCCAGCACACCCAGGGCCATGGACGGGCTGGCCAGTCCCTTCGGTACCGGGATCAGGTTGCGCCCATCGGAGATGCTGTGGCTCTGCCAGCCGGTGGAACCGACCACTAGGTCACCCACCTCGAACTTCGGATTGCGGGACTGTTCGATGCGGCTGACAGCGCCACCGGTCATCACTTCGTCGATTTCTACCGGTGCGGCGTAGGACGGCGCATCACTCATGCGCCCGCGCATGTAGGGATCCAGGGACAGGTAAAGGGTCTTCAGCAAAACCTGGCCGTCGGCCAGTTCCGGCAGCGCGACGCGCTCCAGGCGAAAGTTTTCCGGCACCGGTGCGCCGTGGGGGCGTGAGACCAGCACAATGCGCTGGTTGAGGGTCAATGCTTCGGACATCAGCGAGGCTCCTTCTATCGGTGATTGAATTCAACGGTATAGGGTGCAGACCCCAACACAGGGCCCAGGGTTCGACAAAACTCTCGCAGTAGCCGTTGTCGAGCGCCAGCGAGGCTACGTTAGCCGCACCGCTGCTTTCATGCCAGACGTGGGACCGAGTCGCTGCCGACGCAGCCTCGCTGGCGCTCGACAGCTGCTACGGGTATGGAAAATAGCCGGCCAAAAAAATGCCAGGCGCGGGGCCTGGCATTTTCGGTGCTGCTTGCCGATCAGAACGGCAGCTTCATGCCCGGTGGCAGTTGCATGCCAGCGGTCACGCCGGACATCTTGTCCTGGCTGTTGGCTTCGATCTTGCGCACGGCGTCGTTGACGGCCGCGGCAAACAGCGCCTCGAGCATTTCCAGGTCGTCTTCGCCGACGCCCGGCAATACGCTTGGGTCGATGCTCACGCGCTTGATGTCGTGACGACCGGTCATCACCACGCTGACCATATCGCCACCGGCTTTACCGGTGACTTCGGCGTTGGCCAGTTCTTCCTGCATCTTGGCCATCTTTTCCTGCATCTGCTGCGCCTGCTTCATCAGGCCGGCCATGCCACCTTTCATCATGGGAATCACCTCAAAAGTACGTGGATCAATTATTGGCCCCGGGTTATGACGCTTGGGGTACCGGGGCTTCTACAGGTTCAATAGTATCGTGCCGCACCACCGCGCCAAACTGCTGCATCATCTGCTGGATGAGCGGATCACCGTGGATCGACTCTTCAGCCTCGCGCTGGCGGTTGACCCGGCGACGGGACGCCGCCTGGGCCGGGGTTTCCTGCTCGGGCTTGATCAGCTCGATGCTGATGGTCAGCGTGCGCCCGTGGAAATGGTTCAGGGCATCGTTGAGCCGGCGCTGCTGGGTCGCGTTGAACAGGGCGCTGTGGGCCGGGTCCAGGTGCAGCAGCCAGTGGTCGCCATCAACGGCAATCAGGGTGCAGTTGGCGGCGATGCTGCCGGTCATGCCGGAGATCGGCAGTTTCGGGAACAGCTCCAGCCATTGCAACGCCAGGCCGGTGGCCGGCATCGCGGC
>NZ_JACARK010000988.1:0-1361 GCF_013386655.1 Pseudomonas sp. K5002
ATCGCCTTGCTGCCGGACTTCGTGGTGGCCGAGGACCTGGCTGCCGGGCGCCTGGCACAGGTGCTGCCCGACCTGGACGCCGGGGACGTGGAGATCCTGGCGATGTACCCGAGCAAACGCTTCCTGGAGCCTCGGGTACGGCGCTTTATCGACCTGATGGTGGATGAGCTGGCGGGCTGATCAGTCGGCGTGGGCAATCACCTTGATCTCGACGATCTGTGCATCGGACGCCAGGTAATTCACGCCTACCAGGGTCGCGGCCGGGCGATGCTCACCGATGTATTCTTTCCACACATTGACCACCGCTTCAAAATCGCGCTTGGCATGCACCAGGAAGAAATCCACCGCGGCAATGTTCGAGCGGCCAACGCCGAAGCCGGCCAGCACATGGTCGAGGTTCTCCAGTGTCTGGCGGGTCTGGGCGGCGGCATCACCGTCAACGAACTCACCTTCCAGGGTGTGAGAAAACTGCCCGGCAATATAGATCGTGCCATTGACGCGGTAGCCCTGGCTGACGCTGTTGCCCTCTTCCCATGAAACGCCGTGGTTGTAGATCGTGGATTTGCTGCTCATGTCGGTTTCCTTGGGCGATGATTTAAGGAAACTGTAACAAGGGCATTGGCGAATGGACGTCCCCACTGAGGCGACCAAAAACTACCCGCCCACGCCCTTCGGCTGGTATCGTGCCGCCCTTGAAAAAACCGTTGCGAGGAAATGGACCTTGAACACTGACGAAAAAATGACCGGGGACCTGTTCGAGGTGGACAAACGCCTGTCACTCAAGCCCGTGGTGGACTTCAACAACTACCTGCGCAGCGCTTTCGGCGATGGCCCCTGCACCTGCATCCGCTGCGTCGCCAGCGAGGGCAGCGAGGCCGGTTACGAGTTTCAGCACACCTTCGATTTCGACGGTAAAAAAACCCACCGCCGCTTCGCCTCCACCGCCGGCAGCGACGTGCTGTTGATACTGAAGAAAGCCTGGTTGTCTTACACCAAGGCCGAGCTGCCGTTGAGCGGCGCGCTGGCGCTGGACACGGTGAAGGAATTTGTCGAGCCGCAGCTGCACAAGCGCGTGGCGCCGCTGTTCCTGGCCAGTGGGTTGGTCAAGGATGTGGAAGGTGAGTTGCGGATGCAGCCGCAGGCCGCGGGCTGATCATCGACGGCTACCGCTAGATGTGCTGCCAGTTCTTGTAGACAAATTCCAGGCTGTAGCCGTCGGGATCCAGCACGTTGGCCGCGTAGTAGTTCGGGTCATAGTGCAATCGTGCCCCAGGGGCTCCATTGTCGACGGCGCCCGCGTTCATCGCCGCCAGGTAAGCCGCATCGACCTCGACCCGGCTGCCGGCGACGAACCCCACATG
>NZ_JACARK010000989.1:0-554 GCF_013386655.1 Pseudomonas sp. K5002
GCAAGCGCCCGTGGCCCGCGAGGCCGATGACCGCCCGCTGGCCTCCCCGGCCGTGCGCAAACATGCGCTGGATGCTGGCATCCAGCTACGACTGGTCCAGGGCTCAGGCCCGGCCGGCCGGATTCTGCATGAAGATCTGGACGCTTACTTGCTCCAGGGTCCGGCGAAAAATTCCGGGGCCTCCAACCCGTTCGCCGAACGCAACGACGAGCAGCAAATCCCGGTGATCGGCATGCGCCGCAAGATCGCCCAGCGCATGCAGGACGCCACCCGGCGCGCCGCGCATTTCAGCTATGTGGAAGAGATCGACGTCACGGCCCTCGATGAGTTGCGCGTGCACCTCAACGAGAAACACGGCGCTACCCGCGGCAAGCTGACGCTGCTGCCGTTCCTGGTGCGGGCCATGGTCGTCGCATTGCGCGACTATCCGCAGATCAACGCGCGTTATGACGACGAAGCCCAGGTCATCACCCGCCTCGGCGCGGTGCATGTGGGTGTCGCCACCCAGAGCGATGTCGGCCTGATGGTGCCGGTGGTGCGTCACGCCGAAGCCC
>NZ_JACARK010000990.1:0-816 GCF_013386655.1 Pseudomonas sp. K5002
GGCTCCCGCTGGGCTGCGTAGCAGCCCCAATACCGTCGCCACAGTCTTCCGGGGAAATTGCGGAGTCAGGCTTCAGGGCCGCTGCGCGCCCCAGCGGGAGCAAGCTCCCTCGCCACAAAGGTGCCGTCAGCCAGTTGAATTTTCGCATGAGAGTGGAGCTCCTTGGTCTCGAGTGATGTCCCTGTCAGCGTTTGCGCGCGGCAACCGCTTCGATTTCTACCAGCCCGCCGGGCAATGGCAACGCGACGACTTGCACCGCGGTGCGCGCCGGTTTTTTCGGCTGCTCGGCACTGCCGAAGAACGGTGTGTAGCCTTCCTGCAACCCGGCAAAATCAAGCTTGCCGCCCTTGGCTGGATCGCCCACCAGGAATATCCGCAGCTGCACCACATCTCCCAAATCCAGGCCCTGGCCTTGCAGCACACCCTTGAGCTTGTTGAGGATCGACGTGGTCTGGATGGCCGTGTCGCCATAGGCGGCAAACGAGTCTTTCGGCGCCTTGGGGTCATGCAGGTCGGCCAGCAACCCACTCACAAACAGCAGCTCGGTCTGCGGCGGCACCGACACCGCCAATGAGATCGGGAAGTTCGAGTTCGGCAGCGGCACGCGCTTGATCTCATCGGCGTGGGCGGCAAGGGTGGTGGCGGTCATCAGCAGTCCTGCAAAAAGCGTCTTCATCGGTTCATTCCTTGAGAGAGAAAAGTCAGGCGGCGACGCCCGGTTGCTGGCGTTCGGCATGCCGGCCGATCAGCGAGACGATGCGCCGCGCCGAATCGGCGGCGCTGTTCTGCCAGATGCCGACGCCGCCGTGGGCGAGG
>NZ_JACARK010000991.1:0-1141 GCF_013386655.1 Pseudomonas sp. K5002
GATGCCGAGCTTCTGCGCCGCGCCCGGCTGCCAGCGCCAGGTTTGCGTGGAGGTGTCGACGTAAGGTTGCAGGTACTTGCGGAAGTAATTGTCCATCACCCCGCCCACCCCGAAGAACTGGCCGAAGTCATCCAGGGTCGCGTCCCGCGCACTGCCGGGCGACATCGGATAACGCCCGGCCAGGGACTGGCGATACACGTTCACCACTTCGCTGACCCACGCCGCATTCAGCTGGTTGCGCACCCCGCCCATCATGCTGTTGGTGGTGGAGTTGACCACTGACTTGACCATGCCCTGCACCAGCGGCGGCTGGCGTTCGGCATTCAGGCTGACCCGCGTGGCCGCAGCCGCCGCCTGGTTTTTTGCTTCGCCGAGCAACGCATCGCCGCTGGCGCCAACCATGGCGCTGACCTGCACATACAACGCATTCATGTCCGCCAGCAGGCCATCAATGGCCGCCGGTTCACCTTCGTTCTTGCTGACGATGCTGTTGAGTTCGGCGAAGTGCGCCGTCACCGGATCTTCACTGGCCGCTGGTGCATTCGCAGTTGGCTGGTCCTGGCCAAGCAGGCTGCCGAGGCGTTCCTTGAGCTTGTCCACGCCACCTTCCACCGGCGCGCCCTTGGCGGCCAGCAAGCGTTCTTCCGCTTGCAAGTCGGTCTCTTTGGAGACCGCCACCAGCAGCTTCTTCAGCGGCGAGGTCGGCCCGGAAATCACCCGCAAGACGTCGGCCGCCTGGGCCACGCTGGTGATCGGCACAAAGTCGATATCCGCCAGCAACGCATCCCACTGGCGTTGATAATCCTGGAAGTACAGGCGGCGCACATCGGCGGCGAGGCTGACGACGTTTTGTTGGTCGGCCTGCTCGCGGCCCAGTACCCATTGCTCTTCAGCGAGGGTGCCGGTCTGGTTCAGGCTGGCCAGCAGGAAGCCCTGGCGATAACCCTTGGCGGTGAAGAAACCGCTCAACGGTTCGCCCAACGGCTTGCCGCTCTTGCGACTGAACACCAGCGCGGCATCACGGCCCGCCGCTTCGTTGATGCGAAAGTCCGGCACGCCTTCCGGCAGTTTCTGGCGCTTGATGCGGTCGTAGACGCGCTGGGCCACCGGCAGTTGCTGCAGTTGCCGGCGCAGGTCGTCG
>NZ_JACARK010000992.1:0-2063 GCF_013386655.1 Pseudomonas sp. K5002
AAGGAACTGCAAGTCAACATCGTGCGTTCCCACGCTGTTTCCGTCGGCGAACCGCTGGTGCGTGAACAGGTGCGGGCGATCCAGTTGATGGTGTTGATCAGCCTGGGCAAAGGCTACTCCGGGGTGCCCTGGAACTGCTGGAACTGGTACGCCTTGATGCCAGCGCCTTGTCGCGCCGGCCGATCGAACTTTCCGGTGGCCAGCGCCAGCGCATCGCGATTGCCCGAGCATTGGCTTCCGAGCCGCAGATCCTGATCTGCGATGAACCGGTGTCGGCACTCGACGTGTCGGTACAGGCACAGATTCTCGAACTGCTCGACGACCTCAAGCGCCGCCTCGGCCTGGCTTGCCTGTTCATTTCCCATGACCTCGGCGTGATCAACCACGTCAGCGAGCGCGTGCTGGTGATGAAGGCCGGTGAAGTGGTGGAGTCCGGCTCGGTACGCGCGGTGTTCGACCGTCCGGCCCATGCCTATACCCGCGCGCTGATCGATGCGATCCCGACCCTTGAAACCGACTACACGCCGATCCCGTTCTACCTGAATGTCGCGATCTGACGTATTGGAAAACGTATCTACGAAAGGAGTGCTCCTGGTGCCCAAGCAACTGCACGTGAATTTGTTTGAAATGAACTGCGTCAGCCACATCGTCCATGGTTTGTGGGTGCACCCGGACAACAACCGGCACCGTTTCAACGACCTGGACTATTGGACCGAGCTGGCGCAGCTGCTGGAATACGGCACCTTTGACGGCGTGTTCCTGGCCGATGTGATTGGCACCTATGACCGCTTTCGCGATGGCCCCGAGACCTCGCTGCGTGAGGGCATGCAGATTCCCAGCAACGACCCTCTGCTGGTGATTCCGGCGATGGCCGGGGTGACCAAGAACCTGGGTTTCGGCGCGACCTTTTCCACCACCTACGAACCGCCGTTCGCCTTTGCGCGGCGCATGAGTACCCTCGATCACCTGACCAAGGGGCGGGTGGGCTGGAACATCGTCACCTCGTACCTGCCGAATGCGGCGCGCAACTTCGGGCATGACACTGAGGTGGTTCACGATCACCGCTACGAGATCGCCGATGAATACCTCGACGTGCTGTACAAGCTTTGGGAAGGCTCCTGGGACGATGACGCGGTGATTGTCGACCGTGAGCGTCGGATCTACACCGATCCGGACAAGGTGCGCTATATCAACCACGTGGGGGAGCACTTCAAGGTTGCCGGCCCACACTTGTGCCAGCCTTCGCGGCAGCGTACGCCGGTGTTGTTTCAGGCTACGGGGTCACCGGCCGGGATCGAGTTTGCCGGGCGGCATGCCGAAGTGGTGTTTACCGGTGGTAATGATGCGCCGGCGGTGCGGGCGAATATCCAGGCGATGCGGCAGAAGGCAGTTGAGCATGATCGCGATCCGGGGGGGTTGAAGTTTATTGTGATGGCGGGGGTGATCGTTGGGCGGACGGATGAGGAGGTGAGTGCCAAGCTCGACAGTTATCGCAAGTTGGTGAGTGTCGAGGCGTCGCTGGCTCACGGGCAGTCGGCGATTGATTTGACGGCGTATCCGCGGGATACGTTGATCAGTGATCTGGTGAGTCGGCAGGTCAAGGGGTGGGAGAGTTTGAGCCGGTACAAGGCGGACTCCACTGTTGGGGCGGTATTGGCGCAGCTGGGTGGGTTTAATCGCGAGCGGTTTTTTGTCGCGGGTACGCCGACGGTGGTGGCGGACGCGATTGAGAAATGGCTGGATGAGGATGGGATCGACGGGATTAACCTGAGGCAGTATTTGTCGTTTGAGACGGCGCGGGACTTTATTGAATTGGTGGTGCCGGAGTTGCGTCGTCGGGGGCGGTTTCGTGAGCGGTACAACGAGGGGGAGACGTTGCGGGAGCGGTTGTTTGGGGCTGGGCGGGCGCGGTTGCCGGGGGACCACTTTGGGGCGCGTTATCGGGATCCGGCGGCGTTGCTTCAGGCTGCTTTGCCGTTGCGGTTTCCGGCGTGAGTTGAGAGTACATATCCGTTATTTAGGTAACGGCGGCCTATGGTTTCGCTCTTACAGCGAGTCACTTT
>NZ_JACARK010000993.1:0-2608 GCF_013386655.1 Pseudomonas sp. K5002
GCCAACAACTTCGGCGGCAGCGTCCAGAACGTCGGGATCGAAGCGATGATCCCCGCGCCCAGCAAGCTCAGGGCGACGATCAGGAACGTGGTGTGATCGGCAAAGATCCCGGCACAGAAGAACCCCACCGCCCCCAGCGCCACCAGGCCGCTGACGAACTTGCGACGTTCGCCGGTGGCGTCGGACAAGCGTCCGATCACCACCATGCTGATGGCGCCGCAGACGTAGGGAATCGCCGTCAGCAAGCCGATCATCACCGGGCTCTGGGTGCCGGCGCTGCGGATCAGTTGCGGCGCCCAGAAGTTCAACCCGTAGGACGCCACCTGGATCAGGAAGTAGATAAAACCCAGCATCAGGAAGCCTGGGATACGCAATGCAGCCAGCAACGAGCCACCGCTCTTGTGGGGTTCATGCACGGCAATGCGACTGGCCAGCAACGTCTTCTCCGACGGGGTCAGCCAGTGGGCATCCTCGATACGGTCCTTGAGCAGCTTGAGCACCAGGAACCCCAGGCCCACACAGGGCAAGCCACCGAGCAAGAACAACCAGTGCCAGCCGCGCATTTGCAGCACACCGTCGAGGTGTTCCAGCACCAGCCCGGAGAACGGCGCGCCCACCAGCCCGGCAAACGCCGACGCCAGGAACAGCATCGACGTGATGCGCCCACGGAAGTGCTGCGGGAACCACAACGTCAGGTAATACAGCACGCCCGGGGCAAACCCGGCCTCCATCGCACCGATGATGAAACGCAGGCCGTAGAACTGCCATTCGGCCGTGACGAACACCATAGCGGCCGTCGCCAGCCCCCACGACATCATGATGCGAGCGATCCAGCGGCGGGCGCCGACCTTGTACAGCATCATGTTGCTCGGCACTTCAAAGATCACATAGCCCACCACAAACAGCCCGGCGCCGAGACCATAGGCGGTGTCACTCAGGCTCAGATCGGCCTGTAGCTGGAACTTGGCGAAGCTGATGTTGATGCGGTCAAAAAACGCGAACAGATAGCAGACCATGATCAGCGGCATCAGGCGCCAGGCGACCTTGCTGACCAGGGCTTTTTCGGCATCGTGTTCAGCGGCCGGGCGCACGCCGGCCTCCAACGTATTAAGGCTCATCGATTCTCTCCAGCGGACTGCTCGCAGGCGTCCGATTGTTTTTGTTGTCTGGTTACGGCTTACAAGGTGGCGATGTAGGCCGGTGGCGGATGCAGGTCGCAATTGCGCCCGGCCTTGGCCACCTGGCCCGGCAACTCATGGCCCAGCAAGGCCGGCAGTTGCCGCGACATTTTCAGCAGGTGCGGCAGGTCGATGCCGGTGTGGATCCCGACTTCATCACACAGGTTGACCAGGTCTTCAGTGCAGATATTGCCCGACGCGCCGGGCGCAAACGGGCAACCGCCGAGGCCGCCCAATGCCGCATCAAACCGTCGCGCACCGGCCTCGTAGGCGGCCAGCACATTGCACAAACCCAGGCCGCGGGTGTTGTGGAAATGCAGGGTCAGGTCGCTCGCCGGAACACATTCGAGCACACGCTTGACCAGGCGCTCGACCTGACGCGGATTGGCCATGCCGGTGGTGTCGGCCAGGCTGATGCCCTGGATGCCCAGCTCGCGGTAGGCGTCGACCAATTGCAGCACGCGGTCCTCATCGATCTTGCCCTCGAACGGGCAACCAAAAGTGGTAGCGATGCTGCCGTTGAGGCGCACCGGGTGCTCGGCAGCAAAGCTCACGATATCGCCGAACGCCGCCAACGAGGCTTCGCAACGCATGCGCATATTCGCCAGGTTGTGGGTCTGGCTGGCGGACATCACCAGGTTCAACTCATCGGCCCGGGACTCGATGGCACGCTGGGCACCCTTGAGGTTGGGGATCAACGCCACGTAGATAACCCCGGGATGACGGGTGATGCCCTGGAAAACCTGTTCACCATCGCGCAACGCAGGGATGGCCTTGGGCGACACGAACGAGCCGGCTTCGATCCGGGAAAACCCGGCCATGGACAGTTGATCGATCAACGCGATCTTGTCGACAGTCTCGACCCAGGTCGGCTCGATTTGCAGGCCGTCACGGGGCGAGACTTCCTGCACGATCAGCGCATCGGAATAGTTTTTCATTGCACCACTCCCGAGGATTTCAGGCGTTGAATATCGGCGCCGCTCAGGCCCAGGTCGCCGAGGATTGAATCAGTGTGCTGGCCCAGGCTCGGGCCCTGCCAATTCACCGCGCCGGGGGTTTCCGACAGTTTGGGCACGATACCGGGCATCTTCACCGTGAGGCCGCCGGGCAGGTCGGCGCTGAGCAGCATATCGCGGGCCTGGTAGTGCGGATCGGCGACGATATCGGCCACTGAATAGATGCGCCCCGCCGGTACTTCGGCGGCTTCCAGGGCACTGAGCACCTGGTCGATGGGCAGGCTGCTGGTCCAGTGGGTGATGGCGGCGTCCAGCAGGCCGCTCTTGGCAGCGCGGCCATCGTTGTGGGCAAACTCCGGCGCTTCGGCCAGGTCGGCGCGGCCGATGGCGAGCATCAGGCGCTTGTAGATCGGGTCGCTGTTGCCGGCGATCACCACATAGGCGCCATCGGCGGTCAGGTAGGTGTTGGACGGT
>NZ_JACARK010000994.1:0-3319 GCF_013386655.1 Pseudomonas sp. K5002
CCACCCCCAGCTTCGGACGGCCTACAGCAGGTGACGCCGGCACGTCGGCCTCCGTCACCGCGAGGGTCGGTTGCTGCGGTGCGTAACCGGCGGGCCAGGGATAGTCGACTTGAACACCGCTGGCGTCATCAAACACCAGCAAGCTGCCCGTCGCCAGGTCGAGGCTTTTCAGGTTTTTGGCGACGTCGGCATAAGAGCCGGCAGCCACGCGTTGGTGGCCAAGGAAGGCGGTGCACTGTGATGCGCTCATGACTTTTACCCGGATTATTTTATTTTACCCGGGTTATATTAGTCTGAAATTTATTGGATGCAAGCCGCTTGTTGCGAAACCACCAAACGATCACTGTCGACAGTCGCGCCCATGGGGCCCACACCCGGGTCGCGCAATACGCATTCGGCAATCGCCGGCTCCAGCTCCACCCGCAATCGGCGGCCCAAGGCGCGGGCGCCGAACCGTACGTCATGGTCGCGGCACAGCCAGGCACGTGCCGATTCATCCAGCACCAATGATCGGTGCTGCGCCGCCAGGCGTTGATTGAGTTTGCCGAGTTCCACCTTGAGCAGCGCCTCAAGCCACTGATGGTCGATGGGCTCGAACATCAGGATACGATCGATGCGATTGAGAAATTCCGGCTCGAAGTGGCGGTGCAAGGCGTCCTCCAACACCCCCGCTTCACCGCGCGCCCACCAGCGCAACGGGGCAAAGCGTTGCCGGTGCCGACGCGCCTGCTGGGCGCCGATATTGCTGGTCATGAAGATCAGGCTGTTGCGAAAGTCCAGCGTACGAGCGCCGCCCGCCAGCGTCAGCTGGCCGTTTTCAAGGATGCCCAGCAGGCTGCGCACCACTTCCTGGCTGGCTTTCTCCAACTCGTCGAACAGCACGATACCAGGGCGGCTGTAGCTACCCTGGATCAGTTCGCTGTTGAACAGGCTGATGCCCTCCTTGCTGCCGACATAACCCGGCGGTGCACCGGTGAGTGCGGCGGCATAATGCTCCTGGGCCAGGGTGTGCATGTCGATACGGCAGAACCCGTCGGCACGCCCGTGCAACGCCTGGGCCAGCAGCCGGACGATTTCCGTCTTGCCGACCCCGGTAGGCCCCATGAACAGGTTGACGCTCAACGGCCGCTCACGCTCACCGATATCGGCCTTGACCACCTTGAGCAACCCTTCCATTTGGGCCAGGGCTGCGTCCTGGCCAACGATACGGCTGCGCAGCAAGGCCATGACCTGGGCCGGTTCAAAAGTAAACCGCATGCCTCAACCCGCCGTTTTTTCTTTACCGCCATGGGGCAACTGCCCCACCGGGCATTCGGCGACACCGACGGTGCTGCGAGTGAATGCCTCGACATTCTCTTGGGCCTTTTGCGCGTCCAGCACCCAGGTGCGATAGAACTCGAATGGGCAATCCGCCACGCCCTTGTCCCCATCGCCCGAGGCATGCATGCCGGTGTAGCCACGGTGCAGCAACTTGAACAGATGGTTCTGCGACTGGTCGTTGGCCCGCGCATCGCGGATCTGCGACACCGACAGCTGGGCGTACTGAATGCCCATCTCTTCCTCGCCGCACTCGCCCAGGGTACGGCCATCGAAGCCGATGATCGCCGAGTGCCCGAAGTACGAATACACCCCGTCGAACCCCGCCGCATTCGCCACCGCCACGTAGCAGTTATTGGCCCAGGCCATGCTCTTGGACATCTGCACCTGCTGCTCCTTGGCCGGGTACATATAGCCCTGGCAGCGCACGATCAGCTCGGCGCCTTTCATCGCACAGTCACGCCAGATCTCCGGGTAGTTGCCGTCGTCGCAGATGATCAGGCTGACCTTCATGCCCTTGGGCCCGTCGCACACGTAGGTGCGGTCGCCGGGATACCAACCTTCGATCGGACACCACGGAATGCACTTGCGATAACGCTGGACGATCTCGCCGAGGTTATTGATCAGCACCAGCGTGTTGTACGGCGCCTTGTGCGGGTGCTCCTCGTGGCGTTCACCGGTCAGGGAAAACACGCCCCAGGTATTGGCCTGGCGACAGGCCGCGGAGAAAATCGCCGTCTCCTCGCCGGGAATACTCGCGGCGGTCGCCATCATCTCGTCGTGGTCGTACATGATCCCCATGGTGCTGTATTCGGGGAACACCACCAGGTCCATGCCGGGCAAACCCTGCTTCATGCCGACAATAATCTCGGCAATCTTCTTCGCGTTATCAATGACCTCGGCCTTGCTGTGCAGGCGCGGCATCTTGTAGTTCACGACAGCAACGCCGACCGTGTCCGGGCTGCTGGAAATGTCGCCATGGCGCATTGCAAATCTCCTCGGTCAGTGACTGATCATCCAGGGCCGTGGCCCGGTCCTGGTCTTGAGCCCCAGCGGGTTGGCCTTGCTCGGCACCACCGGCTTGCTGGTGCCACAGCAACTGCAGCCCGCCGGGTGCTTGCGCGCTGCCTGATATTCGCCGACGGTTTGCGGCGCATGGGCGCTGCGCTCGTTACCGGCTATGGCCTTGCGCTGATTGGCCGACAGCGTGGTCAGCGCCGGCGCCGACAGCAGCAACTGCCCGCCCGGGCCGTCGCAATACGGGCATTGGCTGGGTTCGTGACGCTGGGCCATGGGCCGCAGCATCGTGAAGGTGCCGCAGGACTCACAGGCATATTCGTAGGTCGGCATGGCTACAGGTCCGGAGCGATGGGCAGGTCGATGCTGCCGTCGAGGAATTGGGTCGGGCCGCTGGCATTGGGGTTGATGTCGAACTCGAAGATTTCAGTCGGCAGCCACAACGTCGCGCAGGCGTTGGGGATGTCCACCACGCCGCTGATATGCCCCTGCACCGGCGCCGAGCCGAGCAACGCATACCCCTGGGCCGGCGAGTAGCCGAACTTGGTCAGGTAGTTGATCGCATTCAGGCAGGCCTGGCGGTAAGCGACATTGACGTCCAGGTAATGCTGCTGGCCCTGTTCGTCGACGGAGATGCCTTCGAAGATCAGGTAGTTCTTGTAGTTCGGGGTGATCGGGCTTGGCTTGAACACCGGGTTCTTGATCCCGTATTTGGTCATGCCGCCCTTGATCAGCTCGACCTTCATGTGCACCCAGCCGGCCATTTCGATGGCGCCGCAAAAGGTGATTTCGCCGTCGCCCTGGCTGAAGTGCAAGTCGCCCACCGACAGGCCGGCGCCGTTGACGTACACCGGGAAATAGATCTTCGAGCCGCGGGACAAATCCTTGATATCGCAGTTGCCGCCATGCTCACGGGGCGGCACGGTGCGGGCACCGGTGGCGGCGGCATCGTCACGGGCCGAGCCCTTGAGTTTGCCCATGTGCG
>NZ_JACARK010000995.1:0-694 GCF_013386655.1 Pseudomonas sp. K5002
CTGGGTGCCGCCGCATGTGTCCCACGCCATGCTGATGCGCGGGCCGGTGACGATGCTCAACACCTACATTCGCCCGCAGGCGGCGCGGCGGCTGGAGTTGCCGCAACAGTGCCAGGTGCTGGATGTGTCGCCGCTGCTTGGGCAGTTGCTGGAGAAGGCCGTCGAGGTACCTGCGCGTTACGCGATGGGTGGCCGCGACAGCTATTTGATGGGCTTGCTGCTGCACGAGATCGCCCGGATGCCGGTGCTGCCGCTGTGTGCGCCGTTGCCGGCCGAGCCTCGATTGGCGAAGGCCTGCGAAGAGTTCCTGGCCGGGCCTTCGTTGGAAATCGGCATTGATGCCATGGCCCTCGGCGCGGGTATGAGCCGCCGGACGTTTACCCGCCAGTTCCGCCAGGCCACGGGGATCAGTTATCTGCAATGGCGCCAGCAAGCCTGTTTGCTGGCGGCGATTGTGCGGCTGGGCAATGGGGAACCGGTGACCAGGGTGGCGCTGGATCTGGGGTATAGCAGCCCGAGTGCGTTTGCCACGGTGTTCAAGCGTGTGTTGGGTGAGGTACCGAGCCGTTATTTCACCAGGGAGTTGCGGGGGGTGGGTCGCGGTACATATCCGTTATTTAGGTAACGACCACCTAGGATTCCGCTCTTACAGCGGGTCACTTTTGAACAGCCGGAATGCGGCCCAGTCAAAAGC